>NZ_JBEYHT010000015.1:0-126198 GCF_040635425.1 Streptomyces laurentii
CCGAAGGGCTACGGGGGAGTTGGCGACCGACGACAACGCGGCGAGCGCGCGTGCCGGGGCACGCGAGCCCAGCAAGATCCAAAAGAAAGGCCCTAGGGCCGCGGTTCGTGTGGGGTGGCCGTCGTGGGCCGGCTCCCGCCCCTGGGAATGCGGGAGGGGTGAAAGACGACAGTGCGCCCCCTCCCTCGCGGGAGGGGGCGCACTGGGGAACACGGGCGCCGGGGCGCCGGGGTTACCGGCGGGGGCGGAACGGGTGGAGCAGGTCGGACAGGTGCCAGTGGTGCGGGACCGGCGGCTGGTCCGGGTCGGCCGGGACGGGCTCGTCCGCGGGCTCCTCCGTGAGTTCCTGGCCGATGGGGCCGGCCGGGGACACCGGGCGGGTGGCGTGGGCTCCGCGGTGGTGGCGTTCGCGCGGGGCCATCAGGTCGAGGACCGACGAGACCTGGCCCGCGCGCATGATGCGCACGACGTGGCTGCCGCAGTTCATGCAGGTCGGCTTCGACAGCGGGGATGGGACCCGCTCTCCGTCGGCCTTGTAGACGACATAGGCGTGTCCGCGGGCGTCGACGTGGTGCTCGATGACGTACGCCTGCTCCCATCCGTAACCGCATCGCATACAAGCGAAGGCATATGCCTCGTGGGCGACGGACGTTCCGGTGCCGGTGATCTCACTCATTCCAGCTCCTCTCCACTGATCCAGTGGACGCCCTTTCGAGGGGAAGCGCATCAGCGCCGGAACAACCATGGCCGCGCTTTGGCGTTTCCTTGCCAAAAGGTGCTTCGCCCGGCCCATCCGGCGGGGTTCCGCTTTGCCTTTCAGGTTAGTCCTTTACCGTTCGCGGGGCCGGTCCTCGCCGGTGGCCGCGGCGTTCTTCGCCGCGACGACGGCGTCGAACACCTCGCGCTTGGGCAGGCCCGCCTCGGCGGCCACCGCGGCGATCGCCTCCTTGCGGCGCTCGCCCGCCTCCTCGCGCACCCGCACCCTGCGCACCAGTTCGGCCGCGTCCAGCTCGGCCGGGGCGGCTTCCGGGGCGCCCTCGACGACGACGGTGATCTCGCCGCGTACGCCCTCCTTCGCCCAGGCGGCCAGCTCGCCCAGCGGTCCGCGCTTGACCTCCTCGTACGTCTTGGTCAGCTCACGGCAGACGGCCGCCCGCCGGTCGGTGCCGAAGACCTCGGCCATCGCGTCGAGCGTGTCGTCGAGGCGGTGCGGGGCCTCGAAGTAGACGAGGGTGCGGCGCTCGGCGGCGACCTCGCGGAGGCGGGACAGCCGCTCGCCCGCCTTGCGGGGCAGGAAGCCCTCGAAGCAGAAGCGGTCCACGGGCAGCCCGGACAGGGCGAGCGCGGTGAGGACGGCGGACGGGCCGGGCACGGCGGTGACCTTGATGTCGTGCTCGACGGCGGCCGCGACCAGCCGGTAGCCGGGGTCGGACACCGACGGCATCCCGGCGTCGGTGACGAGGAGCACGCGGGCCCCGCCGGTCAGCGCCTCGACGAGTTCGGGCGTACGAGCGGACTCGTTGCCCTCGAAGTAGGACACGACGCGGCCCTCGGTGTGGACGCCGAGTGCCCGGGTCAGGCCGCGCAGCCTGCGGGTGTCCTCGGCGGCCACGATGTCCGCGCGCGCCAGTTCGGTGGCGAGGCGGGGCGGGGCGTCCGCGATGTCGCCGATGGGGGTCCCTGCGAGTACGAGCGTTCCAGTCACACCGGCCATCCTCCCAGCCCGGCCGCCGTTCCTCCCAGTCCGGCCGGGTTCCGAGCGGGCCGCGCGGGCGCCGCCCCGGGGGCCCGCGTCGGATCCGGCCCGCCCGGGCAGGCGACCGCGCCCGGACACGTTCCCTACGATGGCGCGATGACCAGTACCGCACCCGAGGCCCTGGAGGGTCCGCACCCCATGGCACCGACCGTGGCAGAGCCCTCTTCGTGGGCGCACCGGCTGCGGCGCTTCGGCTACCGGCCGCCCGCCGCCGGCCCGCTCGCCGTCGGCCTGCGGGAACGTCTCGTCCCGCCGTACACCCGGCCCTCGCCCCGCGTCTGGACGATGCTCGGGATCTCCCCGGCGACGGCCGAGCGGCTCGTGCGGCTGTCCGCCTGGGGCGGCCCGCTGCTCGTGGCGCTGGTCGCGGGGGTGCTGAGGTTCTGGAACCTCGGCCATCCGAACGCGGTGATATTCGACGAGACGTACTACGCCAAGGACTCCTGGGCCCTGATCAACCAGGGCTACGAGGGCGCCTGGCCCAAGGACATCGACAAGACGATCCTCCAGGACCCCGGCTCGGTGCTCGTGCCGACCGATCCCGGATACGTCGTCCATCCGCCGGTCGGCAAATGGGTGATCGGACTCGGCGAGAAGCTGATCGGCTTCGAGCCGCTCGGCTGGCGTTTCATGGTGGCGCTGCTCGGCACGCTGTCCGTGCTGATGCTGTGCCGGATCGGCCGGCGGCTGTTCCGTTCCACCTTCCTGGGCTGTCTGGCGGGTCTGCTGCTCGCGGTGGACGGCCTGCACTTCGTGATGAGCCGCACCGCGCTGCTCGACCTGGTGCTGATGTTCTTCGTGCTCGCCGCGTTCGGCGCGCTGGTGATCGACCGGGACCGGGCGCGGGCCCGGCTCGCCGGGGCGCTGCCGGTCGACGAGGAGGGGCTGCTGCGGCCGGACGCGACGGTGGCGCGGACGCTGAACCTCGGCTGGCGGCCGTGGCGGCTCGCGGCCGGTGTGCTGCTCGGTCTGGCCGCCGGCACCAAGTGGAACGGCCTGTACGTGATGGCCGCGTTCGGGCTGCTCACGGTCGCGTGGGACCTCGGCGCCCGCCGTACGGCCGGGGCGGTCCGCCCGTACGCGGCGGTCGCCCGGCGCGATCTCGTGCCGGCGTTCGTGTCGGTGGTGCCGGTCGCGATCGTCACCTACGTGGCCTCGTGGACCGGCTGGCTGGTCACCGACAAGGGCTACTTCCGCGACTGGGCGGAGCGGCAGGATCGGCTGACCGGCGGCGGGACGTGGAGCTGGCTGCCGGACTGGCTGCGCAGCCTGTGGCACTACGAGACCGAGGTCTACCAGTTCCACGTCGGTCTGCACGAGCCGCACACGTACCAGTCCAACCCGTGGAGCTGGATCGTCCTCGGCCGCCCGGTCTCGTACTTCTACGAGTCGCCCTCCCCCGGCGTCAACGGCTGCCCGACGGACGCGGGCGGGAAGTGCGCCCAGGAGGTGCTGGCGCTCGGCACCCCGCTGCTGTGGTGGGCGGCCTGCTTCGCGATCCTGTACGTGCTGTGGCGCTGGGCCTTCCGCCGCGACTGGCGCGCGGGCGCCATCCTGTGCGGCATCGCGGCCGGCTGGCTGCCCTGGTTCCTGTATCAGGAACGCACCATTTTCCTTTTCTACGCGGTGGTGTTCGTGCCGTTCCTGTGTCTCGCGGTGGCGATGATGATCGGGGCGATCGTGGGACCGCCGGGCTCCTCGGAAAGGCGCCGGACTTTCGGTGCGGTGGGCGCTGGAGTGCTGGTTCTGCTCATCGTGTGGAATTTCATCTATTTCTGGCCGCTGTATACCGGGACGCCCATTCCGCTGGACGCGTGGCGGCATCGGATGTGGCTCGACACCTGGGTGTGAATCGATGATCGCGATCGTGCCGGGGCCCGGAATTCGGGGCCCCGGCACGATCGCGTTCACGTAACGATCAGCTCCCCCGCTTCATGACGTCGAGAAGGCGCTCGTAGGGTTCCCCGGGGAATCCGGTCCGATGATCAGACCGGATTCCGCAAGGGCCATACACCTGGGGAGGGAGCGCGTCATGCGCAGTGGGGCCAAGGTCGCGATCGTCGGCGGCGTGTTCGTCGTCGTGGCGAGCGGAGTGGGGTACGGGGGGTACAACCTCTACAACGGGCTGACGGGCGGCGGCGACGATACGGTCACCAGCCGGTCCGGGTCCGGCGGAGGGGCGAAGAAGACGGGGCCGGTCACGGCCGACGAGGTGAAGGCGACCTCCAAGGACTTTCTCGCGGCCTGGGCGACCGGGGAGGCGGACCAGGCGGCACAGCTGACGAACAACCCGGTCGCGGCCGGTCCCGCGCTGACCGGCTTCCGGGAGGACGCCAAGGTCACCGCCGCGACGATCACCCCGGGCCCGGCGAACGGGGCGACGGTGCCGTTCACGGTGAAGGCGACCGTCTCGGCCGAGGGCGTCACCAAGGACCTGACGTACACGTCCGAGCTCACCGTGGTCCGCGGGAACACGACGGGACGGCCGCTGGTCGACTGGTTCCCGACCGTGCTGCACCCGAAGCTGACGTCGAAGACGGCGACGCTGCGCACGGGCGGGGCGAAGACCGGCGCGATCGAGGCCGTCGACTACCGGGGCCGGGTGCTGACGGCCGAGAAGTACCCGTCCCTTGGGCCCATCCTGGCGCAGCTGCGCGAGCGGTACGGGTCGACGTCGGGCGGCGAGCCCGGCATCGAGCTGGTCGTCGACTCGGGCGACCCGGACGTGCCGGACCTTCCGCTGCTCGTCCTCGCCAAGGGCAAGGCGGGCAAGCTCCAGACGACCATCGACGCCGACGTGCAGGCGGTGGCCGAGCGCGAGGTGGGCCGGTACACCAGTGCGTCGGTCGTGGCGATCAAGCCGACCACCGGTGCCGTGCGGGCGGTCGCCAACAGCTCGGCGGGACAGTTCAACGCGGCGTTCGAGGGCAAGAAGATGCCCGGCTCCACGTTCAAGATCGTCACGGCGGCGCTGCTCCTGGAGAAGGGCCTGGTGAAGGCGGACCAGGTGGCGGAGTGTCCGGCGACGGCGATGTACATGGGCCGGTCCATGGGCAACCTGAACGGCTTCTCGATGGACGGAGCGCCCTTCTCGAAGAGCTTCGCCCGCTCCTGCAACACCGCCTTCATCAAGAAGATCGACGACGTGGAGCGGATCGAGGGCGACGACTACGGCCTGGCGCGGGAGGCCAAGGAGGTCTTCGGCATCGGCCTGGACTGGAAGACCGGCATCCTCTCGGTCGACGGCTCGGTCCCCGAGGCGACCGGCGCCGCGGCCCTTGAGCAGTACATCGGCCAGGGCACCGTCCAGATGAACCCGCTGAACATCGCCTCGATCACCGCCACCGCGAAGGCCGGCGTCTTCAAGCAGCCGTATCTGGTGGCGCCTTCGGTCGACAACCGCACCCTCGCCACGGCGGAGCGGCAGATGCCGGCCGCCGTGTCCCGGCAGCTGCGGGACATGATGCGGCTGACGGCGACGGCGAGTTACGGCACCGGGACCCGGACCATGGCGTCGGTGCGCGGGGACAAGGGCGCCAAGACCGGTTCGGCCGAGGCCGACGGGCAGGCGACGTCGGACTCCTGGTTCACGGCGTTCGCCGACGACCTCGCGGCGGCGGCCTTCGTCCAGAGCGGCGGGCACGGCGGCGACGCGGCCGGACCGCTGGTGGCGAAGGTGCTCAACGCCCGCTAGTTCCGGGTGACATGAAGGGCTCCGGGGCGGGGCAGGGGCGAAAAGCGTCGCGTGCCTCGTACACGTACCGCTAGCGTGCGGCCATGACCGACACCCCCGCCACCGCCGCCCACCCCCTCTTCGCCGCCGCCCTCGCCGAGTTGGGCCTCGACGTCGAAGTGCGCCGCTTCCCCGACGAGACCCGGACCGCCCAGCAGGCCGCCGACGCGATCGGCTGCCAGGCCGCCGAGATCGTGAAGTCGCTGATCTTCGCGGCGGACGGGGAGCCGGTGCTCGTCCTCATGGACGGGGCGTCGCGGGTGGACCTGGAGCGGGTCCGGGCCGAGCTGGGCGCGACGGCGGTGACCCGGGCGGACGCCAAGGTGGTCCGGGAGACGACCGGGTACGCGATCGGCGGCGTCCCGCCGTTCGGGCACCGCACCCGGACGCGGGTCCTCGCCGATCAGGGGCTGCTCGACCACGAGGTGGTGTGGGCGGCCGCGGGCACCCCGCACACCGTGTTCGCGCTGGACCCGAAGTCGCTGGTCGCGCACGCGGGCGGCACCCTGGTGGACGTGCGCGAGCGCACCGCGTGACACCGCTGGTCGCGGCGGCGGTGCTGGCCGCCGCCGTGACGCACGCGAGCTGGAACGCGATCGCCGCCCGCATCCGCGAGCAGCTGTTCTCGTTCACCCTCATCGCGGGCGGCGGCGCGCTGATCGGCGCGCTCACCGCCTGCTTCGTCCCCTTCCCGGCGGCCGGCGCCTGGCCGTACCTGCTCGTCTCCGCCGTCCTGCACCTCGGGTACTACGCCCTGCTGATGCGGTGCTTCACCCTCGGCGACTTCGGCCAGGTGTATCCGGTCGCACGGGGTACGGCGCCGCTGGTGGTGACCCTGCTCGCCGCGCTGTTCGTCGGCGAGGTCCCGGACGCCGGGCAGCTCGCGGGCGTCGCGGTCGCCTGCGCGGGGCTGACGGGGCTCGCGCTGTGGGGCATCCGCGGCACGCCCGATCCCGGCGGGCGGACCGGTGCCGTTGCCGCCTGGCCGGCGCTGATCGCGGCGGGGGCGACGGGCCTGACGATCGCCGCGTACACCGTCGTCGACGGCGTCGGGGTCCGCGCGGCGGGCAGTCCGCTCGGCTACATGGCGTGGCTGATGCTCGTCCAGGGCTTCGCCGTACCGGCCTACGCCCTGGTGAAGCACCGCTCCGCGCTGTGGCCCGCCCTGCGCCCCGACGCCGCGCGCGGACTGCTCGCCGCCGCCCTGTCCGTCACCGCGTACGCGCTCGTCCTGTGGGCCCAGTCCCGCGCCCCGCTCGCGCCCGTCGCCGCGCTGCGCGAGTCGTCCATCATCGTCGGCGCGGCCATCGGCGCGGTCCTCTTCAAGGAACGATTCGGCGGTCCGCGGGTCGCGGCGGCGGGACTGATGGTGGTGGGCATCGGGCTGATGCTGTACGGGAGTTGAGCCGCGCCCGGCCTTGGGGCTCCGGCGCCCCGAGGTCAGGCCCCCGGGGTCAGGTGCCGCCGTCCCGGTAGGCGGGCCGGACCGGGACCCGGTGCCGGCCCGCCCGGCGGCGCAGCCAGAGCAAGAGCTCGCCGGTGGGGGTGCGGTCCCGGTGGCGGTACGTGGTGCCCCGGTCGGGCTGCGGTACGGCGGTCAGGGTCGTGCCCTGCTCGTACGCGAGGGCCAGTTCGACCAGCCGGAGCGCGGCGAGCTGGCCGGCGCGCGCGGAGAGCCGTTCGTCGGTGTCGCGCGGCCGGGTCTCGGGCCGGACCCGGGCGAGCACCGGGCCCGTGTCGAGGGTGGGGACGACGAGGTGGAGGGTGGCGCCGACGCGTTCCCAGTCGCCCGCCTTGTAGGCGAAGTAGTAGCCGTGGTTGCCCCGGTACTCGGGCAGCCAGCCGCCGTGCAGGTTGACGATGACGCCGGGCGTCGAGGTGAGCAGGCGGCGGCCGAGGATCATGGTGCCGCAGACCACGGTGAGTTCCGGCGCCAGTTCGGCGACCAGTTCGCGGGCCGACCGGTCGTTGACGGACTCGACCGTGTGGCAAGGACTTCCGACCGGCGGGAGGCCCTCCGCGAGCCGGTCGAAGAACCGGGCGCGGCGGCGCGAACGGCCGGTGATCCGGCTGCGCCACTCCTGGTAGCGGCGGGCCGCGAGGTCGTAGTGGCGGCGCTTGCGCCGTTGCCGGCGGCGTTGCGCGTCGCCCGGCTCCAGGACGGTCGCCACCAGGTCCAGGCGGGCGGCGAGCAGGGTTCTCAGGTACGTGTGGAGGGGGTCGTCCGAGCACAGCAGCACCACGCGGAGCCGGGTGCCGGGGCCGCCGGAGGCGGGCATGACGCGGCGGAGTTCCACCGTGCCGGGGCCGGCGTCGGGGTCCGGGTCCGGGCCGGGGCCGAGTCCGGGGTCGCGATCGGGGTCACGGTCGGGGTCGGATCCGGGTCCGGGTCCGGGTCCGGGTCCGGGCCGGCCTGGGTCGAACGGGGCCGCCGTGTCCGGCTGTTCGTTCGTGGACGTCACTGACTCGCCTGCCTCTCGCGCGGGTCCGGGGCCGGCGGGCCGAGCACCCGGTGGCCGCGGTCCGGGTGGTAGAGCGTGTGCATCGGGTGGTAGAGGCCGCGCAGCGCGCTCAGCACCGCCTCCGCGATGACGGGCGCCTGCGCGAACCCGCCGGTGTTGTGCCCGCCCGTCAGGACCATGACCCCGTCCTCGGCGGGGGCCAGGTCGAACAGGCCCAGGTTCGTCGCGGTCCACGGCCGGACGCAGTGCCGGCGGGACGCCCGCAGGCCCTCCTCGCCGCCGCCCGCCTCGTACGCCGCCGGGAACAGCCGGCGCGCGGTGTCCGCGAGCGCGGCGTGCACCAGGTCCAGGTGCCGTTCGTCGATGTTCTCCGGGTCTCCGCCCGTCCAGCCGTAACCGGAGCCGACGATGAGCACCCGGTCCCCGGTCTCGTCGCGGCCGAGGGTGATGTTGGCGTCCTCGGTGAGGTGGCCGCGCCGGCCCACCTTCAGGGAGTGGCCGAGTCCGGGAGCGAGGTCGGGCAGCGAGGCCCAGCAGCCGAGCACCCCTTGTACCTGCCCGAGGGCGCCCACGTCCCGGGCGAGCGCCCCGCCGGTGACCCCCGGGGACACCACGTAGTGGTCGGCGCGGTGCACCCCGTACGGGGTGACCACCCCGCTGACGTCGCCGTGCCGGGTGCGCAGGATCCGGTCGGCGCGGCAGTCGAAGTGCAGCCGCGCGCCGCCCGCCTGGAGCGAGTCGAGGAGGGCGGCGAGGAAGTCGTGCACGGTCAGGGTGAAGCCGCGCACCATGATGCCGCCCGCGTACGCGTCGGGGACCGCCCCGGCGAGGGCGGGGAACCGTTCGCGGACCTCCTCGGAGCCGTACCGGGCGAGGGTCGCGCCGACGTGGTCCTGCCGTCGCGCGGACTCCTCCAGGTGGCCGGCGTCCTCGTACAGCCGCAGGATGCCGTGGCTCAGCCGGACGTCCGCGAACAGGTCGGGCCGGGTGTCGATCCACCGCCGCCACAGCCGTTCGCCCCGGCGGTTGAGGGCGAAGATGTCCTCGTTGTAGGTGCGGGCGAGCCATGGGGGGACGCTCTTGAAGTCGCGTACCCACGCCGTTTCGGCGTCGGCGCGGGCGGCGGCTTCCTCGGCGCGGGCGGGCCCGGTGGGCAGGGGTCCGGTGGGGAGGGATCCGGGTTCCGTCGCGTCCGGGGCGGGCCCGGCGGGAAGGGGTCCGGGTGCGGTCGCGTCCGGGGCGGGCCCGGTGCGGCGGCGGACGTCCCAGCCGCAGTCGTCGTCGGGAGGCCGGTCGAAGACGGACGGACTGGCCGTGTCGGACGGGGACTTCGCGTGGTAGTCGTCCATCTCGGTGAGCGTGAACATCCGGGCGTTGCCGCCGCCTCGGGAGGTCCCGTACGTGTGCCAGGGGGCACCGGCGCGCGGATCGGGTCCGGCCTCGACGACCGACACCTCGTACCCGGCGCTCCGGAGCCGCTGCGCGGTGACCAGGTTGACGACGCCGGCTCCGACGAGGAGGACCGTCTCCGGGCGGGTGGGGGGCCGGGGTCCGGTCCGGGACGCGGTTCCCGGTGGCCGGGCGGGCCGGGCCCGTCGCTGGAGGAAGCGCTCGGCCGCCCCCAGGGCTCTGACCAGGGTCTCCTCGGCGATTCCGGGGGGAATCACGGGGGCGCCGCCGTCCGGGAGTCCGTCCGGGATGCGTACGCCGGTCGCGTCGATGATCGGGGCGCCGGTCGCGTCGGGGAGCGGGACGCCGGCCTCGTCGGGGCCGCGGGTGCCGGGCCCGTCGGGGACGGGTGCCGCGGCGACGGAGAGCACGGGGACGCCGTACGCCACCGCGTGCGCGTCGGCGTCCCCGGGCACGTCCCCGTCCCCGTCCGCGGTCGCGGTCGCGGTCGCGGTCACGTGATCGGGCCGGCCCGTCGGATCCCCGTCCCGTGACCGTCCGCACCGGACGATCACGACGGGATCGTCCGGCATCGCGCGCCGCCATTCCCGCAGCGGATCGGGGCCGAGCGCGCGGTCGGTGACGAGGGCGTGCGGGCGCTCCGCGCGCAGGGCCTCCGCCAGGGTGACGTCGTCCGCCGTGCCGAGATCCGGCCGGTAGAGCACCGGGCCGCCCAGGACGCCGTCCGGCGGCTCGGTGGCCGAGCAGATGATGAGAAATCGCATGGTGACCCGTCCCATCGAACGTAGTGCCGACAGTCCTCGTGGTCTTGCCCGTGCGGGAAGGGACTGTAGTCACGCGTGAGGCGCGGGGACAAGACCGCTTTCGGCTGCCCCCACGCGCCCACGTGCACGAATCCGTACCCGAACCCCGCGTACGGACGGTGCGTGGACCGTCGGCGTCCGGCGCCGGTGCCCGGCGCCGAATCCTCAGCGCCGGGGGGCGGGCCGGATCAGTCCGGCCTCGGTCCAGGCGTCGTGCCAGGCGGCCATCCGCGCGGCGGCCTCCCGCGGCGAGTCCGCGGCGACGGCGAGCATGCCCCAGCGGCCCGGGATGGAGCTGATGACCTCCGACCAGGGCGGCCGGCCGTCGGTGCGGGCGCGCAGGGCCCGCAGGTCCAGGGCGGGATCGACCACCTGGGTGACGGCACAGCCCGGGCCGCCCTTTTCGAGCACCCGGTCCCGGAAGAAGCGCAGGTACTCGGCGCCGTGCGAGGAGAGGTTGGGGTCCTGGAGGACCACCTGCGCCTCGTCCCCGAAGCGGCCGCCGAGCCGTCCGACGGCGAAGTCGAACCCGGCCGTGACCACGCTCAGATCCTGCCCGGCGAAGCCGTCGCGCAGCTCGGCGAGGGCGTCGCGGACGGTGCGGTACGCGGCGGCCGACAGGCCGACCTGTCCGGCGTACTCCTCCTCGAAGAACACGTTGCCCTGCCACGAGGTGCCGTTCGTCAGCTGGAGCGTCAGGCCGGGCGCCAGGTGACCGTCCCGGACGTGCCCGGACGGCGAGAGGAACACCCCGGGCGCGAGGGGCGAGTCGAGGTAGTCGACATGGGCCTCCAGGACGAAGGTCTCCTGGGCCCGCCACACCCGCTCCGCCTGCCGGGCGAGCGTCACCGGGTCGGTCAGGTCGAGCCCGGGCACGATCCGCGCGCCGGCGCCGCCCTCCGACGGCTTGAGGCAGCCCCGTACGATCCCGTACCGCTCCGCGAACAGCCGTCCCGCCGTGACCAGTTGGGCGTGGACGGCCTCGATGTCCGGCCGCCGTCCGTCGATCGCGTACCCGGGCACGACCGGACACCGCACGCCCAGCCGACGGCCGAGCGGCGCCACCGCCGCCTCGGCCCGCATGACCTCGTACGGGGCCAGGTCCGCCACGGACAGCGCGGCCGCGTCGGTGACCGTCGGGTGCAGCGGGGCCTTGGTGTTCCAGTAGCTGCCCACCTCGGGGCTGTTCGCGTCGGTGCGCAGGGCCGGGGCCCCGGCGGCGCGCTTCAGGTAGAGCAGGAAGATCTGGATCTCCAGGTCGACGGCGTACAGCCGGACCAGGGTCTGCGGACGCGTCCGTACGGTGTCGATCAGCCGCGCGAGCACCGGCGACCGCTCGCCCTCCATGGCGGCGAGCCGCAGCAGCGCGTGCGACAGGTAGTAGTACTCGATCCCGGGGACCTCGACGAGCTCGACGCCGTCCGTCTCGGCGGCGAGCGCGGCGGCGGCCCGCCACGGCGCGGTCCGGCCCACCACCAGGTCGCCGGGCCGGGCGAGACTGACCGCGCGGGTCTCGACGTAGGTGGCGACGTCGTCGGCGACCCGCCCGTTGACCGTGTCGTCGAGGTCGGCCTCCAGCGACTTCAGCATCGGGGTCGCGGAGTGCAGCACGACGGACACGACCGGCGAGCCGTCCGACACGTACGGCCGCAGCTCGCGACCGGCGGCATCCGGCACCTCCTCCGGCCCGATGCCGAGGAGCGCGCGGCAGATGCCGTCGATCTCCCCCGGGTCCAGCCGGTACGGCCCGGTGTAGAAGCCTTCCCAGGTCACCTCGCCGACCCCGGGCACCGCCACGTCCCAGGTCCCGGGGAACCCCGGCCCGGCCGGGATCTCCGCCCCGCTGTGCTCCGGCACTTCGACCGCGCTCACTATCCGCACCTGCCCGTCATCCTCGCTGCCTTGCCCCAGCCGTATCTCCACCATGCCCGCAACACCCCCACCCCACGACCGGGCCGGACGCCCACCCGGCTTACCCGATTCACTCGATGTGATCGATGGGCGGGCCGGAGCGGTACGGGTGGGCGGGAGCGGGATCGTGGGGGTGAGGGTCCTGGTGGGGGCGGTGGTGCGGGTGGTGGTGCGGGTGGCGCCACGGGATGCCACGGGTGCGGCAGCGGTGGGGCGGGGGCTTCACCGGTCGGTACGTGTCGTACGCGCGCCGACCGGTACCGGACAGGGCCCGGCGGGCCCGGCGGTCAGTCCGCCAGGATCTCGGAGAAGCGGGTCGGGACGGCGAGGAGGCCGCCGTCGATGCGGAGGGTGATGCCGGTGATCCAGGAGGCGTCGGCGGAGGCGAGGAACGCGACGGCGGCCGCGATGTCCTCCGGGGTGCCGACCCGGCCCAGCGGGTAGACGCGCTCGCCGAGGCGCTCCAGGTCCTTCTCGCGGCCCGCCCAGGCGAGGGTGGCGATGGTGCCCGGGTGCACCAGGTTGACGCGGACCCCGCGCGGCGCGGCGTCGCCCGCGAGGGTGCGGGTGAGGGAGCCGAGGCCGGCCTTGGCGGCGCTGTAGGCGTGGTTGCCGAAGTCGGCCTCGGCGTTGACCGAGCCGATGGTGACGACCGCCCCGCGCCCGCCCGCCGCCTCAAGGAGCGGCAGCGCGGCGCGCACACAGCGCACCGCGCCCATGAAGGTCACCTCGAACTGGCGGCGGAAGCTCTCCTCCCGCTCCTCCTCGAAGCGCTCGCTGTCGGCGACGTCCTGCGCGAACGCGTTGTTGACGAGGACGTCCAGGCCGCCGAAGGACTCCGCGGCATACGCGACCGCCGCGTCCACCGACGCCTGGTCGGCGACGTCGCAGCGGGCGGCGAGCGCGCCGGGGAGGTCCGCGGCGGTCCGCCGGGCGCCGTCCTCGTCGATGTCGGTGACGAGGACGCGGGCGCCCTCGCTCGCGAGCCGGCAGGCGATCGCCGCGCCGATCCCGCGGGCGGCGCCGGTGACCAGCGCCGAGTGACCTTCGAACCGCTCCCGTATCAGTGGCTGTGTCATGGAGCGATCACAGCACCGAACGCACCGCCCGCACCAGAGCCTGGGCGCGCGGATCGGCCGTGACCGTCTTGCGCATGCCGTTGGTGACGTACCCGAACGCGATGCCCGACTCGGGGTCGGCGAAGCCCAGCGAGCCGCCGCGCCCGGGGTGGCCGAAGGAGCCGGGGCCCAGCAGCGGCGAAGCGGCGCCGTGCAGCATGTAGCCGAGGCCGAAGCGGGTGCCGACGACCAGCACCCGGTCGGGGCCCGCCGACTCCTCCGTACGCGCCAGGGCGACGGTCTCCGGGGCGAGCAGGCGCGCGCCCCCGCCGTCGACCGGGCCGAGCGTCGCCGCGTAGAAACGGGCCAGCGCGCGGGCGGTGGCGACGCCCGCCGAGCCGGGGAGTTCGGCGGCCAGATAGGCCGGGTCGTTCTCGTCGGGGCGGGTCTCGATGACGTCGAAGGCCCGGCGGGTCAGCGACCGCGGGTCCCGGTACGCGGCGACGACCGACGGCTTGGGGCGCAGCTTCAGCGCGGGGCTGTCGGCCGGTTCGGTCTCCGGGACCTCGCCGACCCGGCCGACCCGGTGGGTCTCCTCCGGGGGCAGCCCGATCCACAGCTCCAGGCCGAGCGGGGCGGCGATCTCCTCGGCGACGAAGCGGCCTATCGTGCGGCCGGTGACCCGGTGGACCAGGCCCGACATCAGCCAGCTGAAGGTGTGGGCGTGGTAGCCGTGCGCGGTGCCGGGCTCCCAGACGGGGGCCTGCGCGGCGATCGCGCGCGTGGAGGCGTCGAGGTCGATCGCCTCGGCGAGGGTCAGCGGACGATCGAGGACCGGCACGCCCGCGCGGTGCGCGAGCAGCTGCCGTACGGTCACCCGGTCCTTGCCGGCCGCCTTGAACTCCGGCCAGTACGCGCCGACCGGGGCGTCCAGGTCGAGCAGGCCGCGCTGGTGGAGCAGCAGCGGGACGGCGGCGGCGACACCCTTGGTGGCGGACCGGACGACCTGCGCGGTGTCCGCCGTCCACGGTATGCCGGCACCCTCGGTGCTGTCGGTGCTGTCGGTGCTGTCGGTGCTGTCGGTGCTGTCGGTGCTGTCTGCGCTGTCTGCGCTGTCGGCGTTCTTGGCGCCCGCCCACAGGTCGACGACCTTCGTGCCGTCACGGTAGACGGAGACGGCCGCGCCGCGCTCTCCCCGCTCGTCGAAGTTGCGCCGGAACGCATCCCTGACGGGCTCGAAGCCCGCCGCCACCGTGCCCTGGACGTCCATCCGGCCCACGCTTCCTCTCGTACGTACGACCCTCCATGGTGCAACGGAACGGGACGGCCGCCGATTCCGGGCCTGGTGACGAGCCTCGGGACCGGGGCGTACGGGATCAGGCGACGGAGCTCGGCACGAACCCGTACGGCAGCTCCAGCCGGTGCCGCGCCATCAGCTCCTCGTCCGTCAGGATGTCCGCCGTCCGCCCGTCGGCCGCGATCACGCCCTCGCTGAGGATCACCGAGCGCGGGCACAGTTCGAGCGCGTACGGCAGGTCGTGGGTGACCATGAGGACGGTGACGTCCAGCGTGCGCAGGATGTCCGCCAGCTCACGCCGGGAGGCCGGGTCCAGGTTGGAGGACGGTTCGTCGAGGACCAGGATCTCCGGCTCCATCGCGAGGACGGTCGCCACCGCGACCCGGCGCCGCTGCCCGAAGGACAGGTGGTGCGGCGGCCGGTCCGCGAAGTCCGCCATGCCGACCCGGGCCAGCGCCTTGTGCACGACGGCCTCCAGTTCGGCGCCGCGCAGGCCGGCCGCCGCCGGGCCGAAGGCGACGTCCTCGCGGACGGTCGGCATGAAGAGCTGGTCGTCGGGGTCCTGGAAGACGATGCCGACCCGGCGCCGGATCTCGGCCAGGTTCCGCTTCTCCACCGGCAGGCCGGCGACCGTGACGCCGCCCGCGCCGCCGGTCAGGATGCCGTTGAGGTGCAGGACGAGGGTGGTCTTGCCGGCGCCGTTGGGGCCGAGCAGGGCGACCCGCTCGCCGCGGCCGACGGTCAGGTTCACGCCGAAGAGGGCCTGGTGGCCGTCCGGATAGGCATAGGCCAGACCGCGCACGTCGAGGGAGGGGTGGTCGGCGGGATGGTCGGCGGGGAGGTCCGTGGGGAGGTCCGCCGAGCGGTCCGTGGGCTGGGAGGTCATAGCGTCCATCCGAGAAGGCAGATCAGCAGAGCGGTGAGCGGGAGGACGGCGGCGTACCGCCACTGGGCGCCGGTCGCGGTGACCTCGTCGATGACCGGCATGCTGCCGGTGTAGCCGCGGCTGACCATGGCGAGGTGGACGCGTTCCCCGCGCTCGTACGAGCGGATGAAGAGCGCGCCGGCGGACTTGGCGAGGACGCCCCAGTGCCGTACGCCCCGCGCCTCGAAGCCGCGCGAGCGGCGGGCGATGGACATCCGCCGCATCTCGTCGGTGATCACGTCCCCGTAGCGGATCATGAACGACGCGATCTGGACGAGCAGCGGGGGCAGCCTGAGCCGCTGGAGGCCGAGCAGGAGGGCGCGCAGCTCGGTGGTGGCGGCGAGGAGGACGGAGGCGGCGACGCCGAGGGTGCCCTTGGCGAGGACGTTCCAGGCGCCCCAGAGTCCGGGGACGGAGAGCGAGACGCCGAGGAAGGTCGTCTGCTCGCCGGGCACCACGAACGGCATGAGCACGGCGAAGGCCACGAACGGCACCTCGATGAGCAGCCGCTTCAGTACGAAGGCGGCCGGCACGCGGGCGCTCGCGGCGACGACGCCGAGCAGGACGGCGTACAGCGCGAACGCCCACATCGCCTCGCGGGGCGTGGCGACGACCACGACGACGAAGGCGAAGACGGCGGCGAGCTTGGTGTGCGGGGGCAGGGCGTGGACGGGTGAGTGGCCCTGCCGGTAGAGCTTGTGCGCGTGTCCGGCGCCCATGTCAGACGGTTTCCGAAGCGGAGGCGGCCGTCCGGTCGGCGGTACGGCGGCGGCGGACGACCCAGAACGCGCCGGTGCCGACGGCCAGGGTCGCGCCGACGCCGATCACCCCGGCCAGACCGCCGGAGAGGCGGGCGTCGGAGACGTCCTTCACGCCGTAGTCGGCGAGCGGGGAGTCCGCGGCGGCGTGCGGCTTGGCCTGCGCGTCGATGCCCTTGTCGGCGGCGACCTTCTCCAGGCCGTCGGGGCTCCCGGAGGCGTAGAAGGAGACGAAACCGGCGAGGACGAGGGCCGTGACGACGCCGGCGATCCACAGCCTCCTCGGCGACCGGGCGGCCGCGGCGGCGGGCCGGGCGGCCGGCGCGGCGTCGACGAGCTCGCCGCCGACGCGCAGCTTGAGCGGGGTGGTCAGGCCGCGGGCGCCGTGCACGAGGTCGGGGCGGACGGCGATGACCGCGCCGACGGTGAGCATGGTGATGACGGCCTCGCCGACGCCGATGAGGACGTGGACGCCGACCATCGCGGTCAGGACCTTGCCGATCGGCACGTCGGTGGTGCCGCCGAGCGCGTAGATCGCGGTGAAGGCGGTGGCCGCGGCCGGCACGGACACGAGCGCGGCGACGAAGGACGCCACGGTGACCGAGCGGCGGGTGCGCG
The DNA here is from genome assembly GCF_040635425.1 of Streptomyces laurentii. Classification (NCBI taxonomy): domain Bacteria; kingdom Bacillati; phylum Actinomycetota; class Actinomycetes; order Kitasatosporales; family Streptomycetaceae; genus Streptomyces; species Streptomyces laurentii. Next base: position 16,732 of record NZ_JBEYHT010000015.1, read on the forward strand.
GCAGCACGAGGACCAGGCCGCGGAAGAGCGCGTACGCGACGACGACGGTGACGACGCCCATGACGGTGACGTTCACGCCGAGCGCGGTCAGCCCGCCGTCCGCGAAGAGGACGCCCTGCATGAGCAGCACGACGGCGATGCACAGGACGCCGGTGTACGGCCCGACGAGGATCGCCGCGAGCGCGCCGCCGAGGAGGTGCCCGCTGGTGCCGGCCGCGACCGGGAAGTTGAGCATCTGGACGGCGAAGACGAAGGCCGCGACGAGCCCGGCCAGCGGAGCCGTCCGCTCTCCCCCGTGGCCTTCGGCACCGGAGGTACCCCCGAGTTCTCTACGGGCTCCGCGCAGGGCGACGGCGACGGCGCCGGCGGCGACGAAACCGGCGGCGGCCGATACGGGGGCGTTGATGAATCCGTCAGGTACATGCACAACCGGCATGATAGAGCGCTCCTGCGAATGACTTGCAAGAGCGCGGACGGGACAAGAGCACCCGGAAGGTCCCACTCCGCTCGGGCTTGCGTTCGAGCAAAGCGGGGTAAGAGGTAAGGAATGACGCGTACGAGTGTGAGGAGTACCCCCATGCCCCGCATACCCCGCGCCGAGCACCCCCCGGTGGCCACCGGCCCCGAGGTCGCGGACCAGGCCCAGGGCCTGATCACGGGCGACACGCCCCTCGTCCGGACCGTGCCGGTCCGGCTGCGCTACGACCCCGGCACCGCACCCGAGACCGTCCGCTTCGGCTTCCCCGACGACGTCGAGTGGGCCTTCCCGCGCACCCTCCTGGAGACCGGGCTGCGCACCCCCGCCCGGGGCGGGGACATCGGGGTGTGGCCGTGCGGGCGGGTCCAGACGGTGGTCGAGTTCCACACGGCCGACGGCGTCCAGGTGGTGCAGTTCGACACGACCACCCTCACCCGTTTCCTCAGACACACGTACGCCGCCGGCGCGCCGATCCCGGCGCACTGACGGCGTACGACCGCACCGCGTCCCCGTCCCCACGGGCCCGGCGCGCGACCGGAGCCGGCCGCCCGCTCGTGCGGCGGCTCCGGAGCGGAGGGTCCCGGGTGATCCGCGGACGCGGATCACCCGGGGGATGACACCCGGCCTCTCACAGAGTTCTCACCAGGTCATCGCTGGGCCATCGCCGGCTCAGCGTCGGGTCATCGTCGGGTCATCGCCGGTGGGAGACGAGCTCCTTCTCGGTCGCTTCCGAGCCCGAGCCCTGGTGCGCCGCCCCGGCCGGCGCGCCGGCCGTCACCAGACCCTCGCCCTCGACGTCCACGTTGGGGAGCACGCGGCCGAGCCACTTGGGCAGCCACCAGGCCGCGTGGCCGAGGAGCGCGAGCACGGCCGGGACGATGGCCATGCGGACCACGAACGCGTCGAAGAGGACGGCGACGGCCAGACCGAAGCCGATCATCTTGACCATCTGCTCGCTGGAGCCGATGAAGCCGGAGAAGACCGCGATCATGATCACCGCGGCGGCGCCGACCACCCGGGCGCCGTGCCGGAAGCCGTCGACGATCGCCTCGCCGGGACGTGCCCCGTGGACGTACGACTCGCGCATCCGCGTGACCAGGAAGACCTCGTAGTCCATGGCGAGACCGAAGACGACGCCCACCATGAAGATCGGCATCATCGACATGATCGGACCGGTCTGCTCCACGCCGAAGACGCCGCCGAGCCAGCCCCACTGGAAGACCGCGACGACCGCGCCGAGGGCGGCGACGACGGAGAGCAGGAAGCCGAGGGCCGCCTTCAGCGGGACCAGGACCGACCGGAAGACCACCATGAGGAGCAGGAAGGCGAGTCCGACGACGAGCGCCAGGTAGGGCAGCAGGGCGTCGTTCATCTTCTGCGAGAAGTCGACGTTCATCGCGGTGGCGCCGGAGACCAGGACGTTGTCGCCGGTCGCGTCGCGGATGTCGTGGACGAGTTGCTCGGTCGCCGCGGAGGACGGGCGGTCCTCCGGGATGACCGTGATCATCGAGGTGTCGCCGGCCTTGTTCGGGGTCGGCGGGGTGACGAACGCCAGGCCGTCCAGGCCCTTGATCGCGGAGACGGCCTGGTCGGCGGCGGCCTTGTCGCCGTCGACGACAAGGAGCAGCGGGCCGTTGAAACCGGGGCCGAAGCCGTCGGACAGCAGGTCGTACGCGCGGCGCTCGGTGGTGGAGGTGGGCTTCACGCCGTCGTCCGGCAGACCCATCTCCAGGGACGCGGCCGGTACGGCGATCGCGCCGAGGCCGAGGACGCCGACGAGCAGCACGAGCAGCGGGCGGCGCAGTACGAACCGGGCCCAGCGGGTACCGGCGTTCGGCTTGCCTTCCTTGCCGCCGTCGGCTCCCTTGGCTCCCTTGGCTCCCTTGGATCCCTGGTCGTCCGTCGTGCCGTCGGCCAGGGCCTTGCGCTGCTTGCGGCCGATGACCTTGTCGCCGGCGAAGCCGAGCAGGGCCGGGATGAGGGTGAGCGCGATGAGGACGGCGATCACGACCGTGCCGGCCGCGGCGATACCCATCTTGGTGAGCATCGGGATGTTGACGACGGCCAGGCCCACCAGGGCGATGACCACGGTCAGACCGGCGAAGACCACGGCGGAACCGGCGGTGCCGACGGCCCGCCCGGCGGCCTCCTCCTTCTCCCGGCCCTCGGCGCGCTCGGCGCGGTAGCGGGAGACGATGAAGAGCGCGTAGTCGATGCCGACCGCGAGGCCGATCATCATCGCGAGCGTGGAGGTGGTGGAGCCGAGGTCGAGGGCGCTGGCGAGCGCGGTGATCGTGGCGACACCGATGCCGACGCCGATGATCGCGGTGAGCAGCGGCAGTCCGGCGGCCACGAGCGAGCCGAAGGTGATGACGAGCACGATGCCCGCGATGACCACGCCGACGACCTCGCCGGGGCCGGTCTCCGGCATGCTCTGGAGCGCGTCGCCGCCGATCTCGACGGTCAGGCCCTGGCCCTGCGCCTTCTCGCCGGTCTCCTTGAGCGCGTCGCGGCTCGCGTCGGACAGCTCCATCCCGTTGACCTTGTAGGCGACGGAGACGTACGCGGTCGAGCCGTCCTGGGAGACCGCCTGCGCCGCGTACGGGTCGACGACCTGCGCGATCTCCTTCGAACCGGCCTTCAGATCGGCGACCGTGCGCTCGACCTTGGCCTTGTTCGCGGGATCCGTCATCTTCTGGCCGTCCGGGGCCTTGAAGACCACGCGGGCGGTGGCGCCGTCGGCGCTGCCGCCGGGGAAGCGCTCTTCGAGCAGGTCGAAGGCGCGCTGGGCCTCGGTGCCGGGGATCGAGAAGGAACTGGAGGTCGCGGTCGGCGCGGTGGCGGCGCCGACTCCGGCGACCGCCAGGAGCGCCACCCAGAGCAGGGCGACGAGTCGGCGGCGCCGGAAGGCGGACCGGCCGAGTTTGTAGAGGAACGTGGCCACGGGGGCGTACTCCCGGTGTTGAGGGGGTCAGGGCATGGGGAGCCGGCCCGACGGCGTGAGCGGTGCGACGTCAGGTGGTGCGGATGGGTGGGGAGGGCGGTGTCAGGCGCCGAGTGCGGGGAGCACGACGGCGTCGACGTAGGCGCGGAGGAACTCCAGGTCCACCGGCTTCTCGTCGATCAGCGGGCGGCTGATGAACGCCCCGATCATCATGTGCGGGACGAGCTTCAGCGCCGGGTTCCCGGCGTCGACCTCGCCTCTCCGGACGGCGCGCTTCAGCATCTCGTCGACTCCGGTGATCTCCGGCTCGATGAGCGCGTGGCGCAGCGCCTGAAGCAGTTCGGGGTTGTGGTGGACGGCGTGGATCAGGCTCCGCATCAGCGCGGAGTCCCGCTCCATCTGGCAGTCGTCGGACAGTTCCAGACCGGCGATGAGGTCACCGCGCAGCGTGCCCGTGTCGACCCGGGTGAGCGAGACCGGCTGGTCGTGGCGCACGGCCTTGGCGACCAGTTCGGGCTTGCTCCCCCATTGCCGGTAGAGGGTGGCCTTGCTGCAGTGGGTACGGGCGGCGATCGCGTCCATGGTGAGCGCGTCGTACCCGGACTCGCGGAGCAGATCGAGCACGGCCGCGTACAGCTCGGTCTCCCGTTCGGGAGTGAGCCTGCTGCGTGCCATGTCCGGCCTCCTGGTCCCTGTCCCGTCCGGGACGGATGGGCTGGCGGGTGGGTGTCGAGCCCGAGCCTATCGGCACCGGGGCAAGGGGGACGGCCACGGTGAACGAAACGGTTTCGTACTCGTACGGCTCGACGATACCCGCAAACCCCCAGCGAAACGAAACCGTTTCGTACGTGTCCTGAACCACACCCCGAACGGGAACGATGAAACTGACGTACGAGTTGCCGCACCCCCTTCGCGCGGAAAGCATGAGGACGTGAGTGACGACCGCGCCTACCTCCGCTTCCCGCACCTCCACGGCGAGCTGCTGTGCTTCGCGGCCGAGGACGACCTCTGGGTCGCGCCGCTCGTCCCGGAGGGCTACCGGCCCGAACGGGCCTGGCGGGTCACCGTCGACCGGACCCGGATCGGCCACCCGCGCTTCTCGCCGGACGGACGCCACATCGCCTACACGAGCTGGCGCAGCCTCGATCCGGAGATCCACCTCGCGCCCGTGGACGGCGGGCCGTCACGGCGGCTCACCTACTGGGGATCCACCGACGCCCGGGTGTGCGGCTGGTCGCCCGACGGCGACATCCTTGCCGTCTCCTCGCACAACCAGCCCTTCTCCTACTACTCGTGGGCCTACACCGTGCCCACCGACGGCTCCCCCGGCGGCCGGATGCCCTGGGGCCCGGTCTCCGACATCGCCGTCGCCGACCTCGACGGACAGCGCCGCACCCTGCTCCTCTCCGGCACGCCCCCGCACGAGCCCGCCTCCTGGAAGCGCTACCGGGGCGGCGCCATGGGCCGGCTGTGGCTGCACGGCGAACGGCTCCTCCCCCACCTCGGCGGCCACATCGAGGCGCCCCTGTTCGTGACCACGCCCGTGGGCGAGCACGGCGGCGCCCGGATCGCCTTCCTCTCCGACCACGAGGGCATCGGCAACCTCTACTCCTGTCTCCCGGACGGCACCGATCTGCGCCGCCACACCGATCACGACGAGTTCTACGCCCGCAACGCGTCCAGCGACGGGCGGCGGGTGGTCTACCAGTGCGCCGGCGACCTGTGGGTCGTCGACGACCTGAGCCCCGACGCCCGGCCGCGCCGCATCGACGTACGCCTCGGCGGACCGCGCACCGGCCGGCGCCCCTACCAGGTGCCGGCCGCCCACCACGTCGACGGCCTGTCCGTCGACGAGACCGGCCGGGCCAGCGCCGTCACCGTGCGCGGCAGCCTCTACTGGCTCACCCACCGCGACGGCCCGGCCCGCACCATCGCCGACACCCCCGGCGTACGGGTCCGGCTGCCCGAGATGCTGGGCAGCAGCGGACAGGTCGCCTACGTCACCGACGCCGACGGCGAGGACGCCGTCGAGGTCGCCTATCTGCCCCGCGCCAGCGGCGACCGCGCACCCCGCCGGCTCGCCTCCGGCGTCCTCGGCCGGGTCGAGGAACTGGTCTCCGACCCCGACGGCGAACGCCTCGCCATCGCCTCCAACGACGGCCGTCTCCTCCTTCTCGACCTCACCGAGGAACCCGGCGTCACCTCCCTCTCCCTGCCCGAGACCACCCCGGGCTCCCTGCCGGACGACTCCGGCACCGTCCCGGACACCGGGGACGCCGCCAAGGACGACAACGACGACAAGGACGACAAGGACGGGGACGACAAGGAGCCCGAGGAAGCCGAGGCCGGCGCCGACGCCCCGGACACGCCCGCGGACTCCGCCGAGCCTGCCAGATCTGCCGGATCTGCCGGATCTGCCGGTGAGCCCGTTGGCTCCGCCGCCTCTGCCGACCCCGCCGACTCCGGAAGCGCCGCCGACTCCTCGGACGCCGGAAGCGGGCGGGTCACCGAGCTGATCCGGTCCGTCAACGGGCCCGTCCGCGATCTCGCCTTCTCCCCCGACGGCGCCTGGCTCACCTGGTCCCACCCCGGCATCGGCCGCTCCCTGCGCTCCATCAAGATGGCCCGCATCTCCGGCACCGGGGCCGGTGTCGTCGTGGACGTCACCAACGGACGCTTCGAGGACGAGAACCCGGTCTTCACCCGCGACGGCCGCTATCTCGCCTTCCTCTCCTGGCGCGGCTTCGACCCGGTGTACGACGTGCACACCGGCGACCTCTCCTTCCCACTGGGCTGCCGCCCCTATCTCGTACCGCTGTCCTCCGCGACTCCCTCTCCCTTCGCGCTGCTCCCCGACGGGCGGCCCGCCGGCGGCGGCATGGACCCCGCCGACGAGGAGGCGGGCGCCGGGGACGGCACGGTGACCGTCGAGGTCGAGGGACTCCCCGACCGGGTCACGCCCTTCCCCGTGACCGCGTCCAAGTACTCCGCGCTCCAGCCCGTCGCCGGCGGCGGTCTGGTGTGGCTGCGCTGGCCGATCTCCGGCGCCCTCGGCGAGACCTTCGCCAACCCGTCCGATCCCTCCCCCCGCCCCACGCTGGAGCACTACAACATCCCCAAGGCCCGCAAGACCGAACTCGTCGGCCACCTCGACTGGTTCGCGATCAGCGGCGACGGCTCCCGGCTGGTCGTCGTCGACGAGGGCGAGCTGCGGGCCGTGCCCGCCGCCGAGCCGGGCGACGCCGACTCGACCGTCTACCTCGATCTGCGGCGCATCGTGCACGAGGTGAACCCGGCCGCCGAGTGGCGTCAGGCGTTCGACGAGGCGGGCCGGATCATCCGCGCCTACTTCTGGGAACCGGACATGGGCGGCGTCGACTGGACGGCCGTGCTCGACCAGTACCGGCCCCTGGTCGAACGGGTCGCCTCCCCCGACGAATTCGCCGACCTCCTGCGCGAAGTCCTCGGCGAGCTCGGCACCTCCCACGCGTATGTCACCCCGGCACGGCGCAACGAGGGCCCGCCCCAATACCAGCGCGCGCAGGGTCTGCTCGGCGTCAACCTCCTGCCCCGCGACGGCGGCTGGACGGTCAAGCGGATCCTGCCCGGCGACTCCTCCGACTCCAAGGCCCGTTCACCGCTCGCCGGCACGGGCATCCGCGAGGGCGCGGCCCTCACCCATGTCGACGGCCGCCCCGTCGACCCGGTCGCCGGTCCCTATCCCCTCCTTTCCGGTACGGGCGGCACCACCGTCGAACTCACCTTCACCCCCGCCGAGGGCGAGGGCCCCTCCCGCCGCATCGCCGTCGTCCCCCTCGTCGACGAACGGCCGCTGCGCTACCAGGACTGGGTGGCCAAACGGCGCGCCGTCGTCCGGGAGCTCAGCAACGGCCGCTGCGGCTACCTGCACATCCCCGACATGGGCGGCTCCGGCTGGGCCCAGTTCAACCGCGACCTGCGCATGGAGGTCTCCCGGCCGGCCCTCATCGTGGACGTCCGGGGCAACGCCGGCGGCCACATCAGCGAGCTGGTCATAGAGAAACTCACCCGCAGGATCCTGGGCTGGGACCTCACGCGTAACGCCCAGCCCGTCTCGTACACCTCCAACGCTCCGCGCGGCCCCGTCGTCGCCCTCGCCGACGAGGCCACCTCCTCCGACGGCGACATGATCACCGCCGCCTTCAAACTGCTCCGGCTCGGACCCGTCGTCGGCCAGCGCACCTGGGGCGGTGTCGTCGGCATGACGGGCCGTCACGTGCTGGGCGACGGCACCCAGATCACCGTCCCCATGAACGCGGCCTGGTTCCCCGAGTACGGCTGGTCCGTGGAGAACCAGGGCGTGTCACCGGACCTCGCGGCCCTGCGCACCCCGCTCGACTGGGCCGAGGGCCGGCACGCCCAGCTCGACGACGCCGTGATCGTCGCGCTGGCCCTGCTGGAGGAGAACCCGGCCGCGAGCCCGCCCGGTTACGAGGCCGTGCCCGACCGCTCCCGGCCCAGGCTGCCGCCGAGGTCCAGCTCGTAGGCGATCCCCGGCTCGTCGGCGTCGCCCCCGGCCCGGAGGGTCACCCCGCCGACGGCCCCGAACCCGACCCGGGTCAGCACCGCCCGGGACGGGCCGTTGCCGAGGGTGGTGACGGCGGTCAGCCGGGTCAGCCCGTACTCCTCGCGGGCCAGGCGGCACAACTCCCGTACCCACGTCGTCGCCATCCCGCGCCTGGTGGCCTTCTCGGCCACCCGGTAGCCGAGTTCGGCGCCCCCGTCGGCCAGGTCGACGAGATTGAACCGCCCGAGTATCTCCCCGTCGCCCGCCACCAGCACATGGAAGGCGATCGCCCCGGTCTCCTGCTCGTCGAGCAGGGCCTGGTGCCGGGCGTCGAAAGCGTCGAAGTACGCGTCCCCGCGGTCGGGCACGGACGCGGCGAAGAAGGCCCGGTTCTCCCGCTCGAAGACGAGCAGGGCGGGCGCGTGGTCGGATCGCAGTCGCTCAAGGGCGAGTTCTGTGACGGACATGCGGATCACGGTACGTATCCCGCCGGTTCCGTGCAGCACGTTATCCACAGGCCCCACTCAAAGTCGGATGGTCATACCGCAACTCCCCCGCGCCGGGCCGCGGACACACGAAGGCGCACCCGGCGTCCCGGGTGCGCCTCGCTCACAGGACAGGGCTCAGGCCCGGCGGTCCCGCGGCTCGTCCTGACCGCCCTGGCCGCCCTGCGGCCTGTTCCGGCCCTGCCGCGCCCGGCCCTTGGCCTGCGACGCACGCTCGGACGCCTCGTCCTTCGCGTTGCCCATCTGCTGCCGGGTCCGGTTCTGGAGCTCCCGCTCCTTGTCCTGGAACTGGTCCTTGATGCCCATGAAGTTCACTCCTAGACGGGTGTGAGGGGGGAGGGGGCGTCGCGCCCCCTAGGGCCTTGACCAGCCTGACACGGCCTTTCACCCTGCGCATGTCGATCAGACACGCAGCGTCATGGCCGCGGCGGCCGGTCTCCGGCGCCCTCCCGACCCGTCGTCGGCGCTCACGGCGCGGCCGTCACGTCCGCTCGGCGCGGGTCCGCTCGTCGGCCACGCCGCCCGCGCCCACCAGGCCCGTCGACACCGTCCCGAGCCGCGGCTCGAAGCGCCGCATCTCCCGCTGACCCACGGCCGCGATGACGCCCGGCAGATAGCCGCGGCTCGACTGCATCCCGCGCAGCCACCACTGCGCGTACACATGGGCCGAGCGCCGCTCGATCCCCGCGACGATCCGCTCCACGGCCGGACCGAGCGGATACGTGCGGTTCGCCGGCCACGGCAGCCGGCCGCGCAACTCCCGCATGACGTCGTCCTGGTCGGCGCCCCGCACCATGTCCGTGTCGGTCCACGACAGATAACCGACCCCGACCCGCACACCCTTGTACGCGACCTCGGCGCGCAGGCTGTGCGCGAACGCCTCGACGCCCGACTTCGAGGCGCAGTACGCCGTCATCATCGGCGCCGGCGTCATCGCGGCCAGCGAGGCGATCTGGAGGAAGTAGCCGCGGGACTCCATGAGGACGGGCAGGAACGCCCGCGCGGTCACGGCGCCGCCGATCAGATTGACCTCGATGACCCGCCGCCACGCGACCGGGTCGGAGTCCACGAACGGGCCGCCCGCCGCGACACCGGCGTTGGCGACCACGATGTCGACCTTGCCGAACCGCTCCTTCACCTCGGCCGCCACCCGCGCCATCGCCACGTGGTCGGTGACGTCGGCGTGCCACCAGTCGGCCTCGGTGTGCAGCCGCCCGGCGACCTCCTTCAGCAGCTCCGGCTCCAGGCCGACCAGCGCGACCCTCGCGCCGCGCGCGGAGAGCTTGCGGGCGAGGAGTTCACCGACACCGCGGGCGCCGCCGGTGACGACCGCGACCTGTCCCTCCAGGCTGACCCTGCTCATGCCCCTGCCTCCTCGTTCTCGCGTCCGTCCGTTTCCGCGGCCGTGGCCGCGCCCGCACCCGCGTCGTCCTGCTTCACGCCCAGGTACGTGAGGGTCAGTTCACGGATCCGCGCCGTGACGGCCTCCGGGGCCTCCACAGGTGTCATATGCCCCATCCCCGGGAGCACGGTCAGGCCCGTGCAGTGTGGCAGCGCGGCGGCGAGCCTGCGGGCGTGCACGGGCGGGGTGAGCCGGTCGGCGGTGCCGACGACCACGGCCACCGGCAGCCGCAGCTCCCGTACGTCCGCGTCGAGGTCGAGCGTCGCCAGCACCTGCGACCAGCCGTAACGGGCCCCGCGCGGGCACGCGTGCACGATGTGCGCGCAGGTGTCGACCCGCTCGGGCGGGCTGGCCGGGCCCATCGTCGCGTACTTGAGGATCTTCCGGGACACCGGCGTGACCGGCCCGAGCGGCGCCTTCGCGCCGATGATGGCGCGGGTGAGCCGGGTCCGCAGACCGCCCGGACCCAGCGGTACGACGAGCGACTCGGCGATCAGCCGCGCCGGCCCCGTCGAGCAGAGCAGCGCGGCGGCCGCGTGCTGCCGCAGGAGCGGCCGGCGGGCGGCGGCCATGATGGTCATGCCGCCCATGGAGTGGCCGGCCAGGACGGCCCGTTCGCCGGGGCGGAGGGTGGCCGCGAGCACGGCCTCCAGGTCGTCGGCGAGCGCCTCGGTCGAGTAGCCCCGGCCGCCGCCCGTACCGAGCCCCGCGACCGGAGCCGGGGCCGGCGAGCCGCCGTGTCCCCGCTGGTCGTAGGCGATGACCCGGTGGTCGGTGGCGAGGTCCCGTATCTGCGCGTCCCAGAAGCGGGTGTTGCAGGTCCAGCCGTGGGCGAGGACGACGGCGGGGGCGCCGGCCGGCCCGTACTCCTCGACATGGAGGGTGGCTCCGTCGGCGGAGGTCACCATCGACGTGCGGACGGGCGGGATCCCGGTCGCCCGGGTGGTCACGCGGCTCACTGGACCGCCTCCTTCGCGCGGGAGCCGGCGGCGGACGCCGCCGCGGGGACGGGGGCGCGCAGCACCTCGTACTCGGAGAGATCGACGGTCCGGGTCTCGCGCCGGAACGCATAGGTCGTGCCGGGCCACAGCGTGGTGTTGCGGCCGTTGGCGTCGAGGTACCAGCTGTCGCAGCCGCCCGCCTTCCACACCGTCCGCTGCATCCGGGACTGCACCCGGCGGTTCCACCCGTCGACGGCACCGGGACGGACGGCGAGGGCGGCGCGCCCGCCGAGCGCGTCCAGCTGGCGCAGGTAGTCGGCCATGTAGTTCAGCTGGGACTCGATCATCAGGATCATCGAGGAGTTCCCGAGGCCGGTGTTGGGACCGATGATCGTCATGAAGTTGGGGAACCCGGCGGCGGTGGCGCCGCGCAGCGCCTCCATGCCGTTCTTCCACCGCTCGGCGAGCGTGCTGCCGTCCGCGCCGACGACCCGCTCGGCGATCGGCATGTCGGTGACGTGGAAGCCGGTGCCGAAGACGATCGCGTCGACCTCGCTCTCCGTGCCGTCGGCGGCGACCACGGTGTTCCCGCGGATCTCCTTGAGGCCGGAGGCGACGACGTCCACATTGGGGCGGGTGAGCGCCGGGTAGTACGCGTTGGACAGCAGGATGCGCTTGCAGCCCAGGCGGTACGAGGGGGTCAGCTTGGCCCGCAGCGCGGGGTCCTTCACGGCGCGGGTGATGTTGGCCTTGGCGAGCCGTTCGACCAGGCCCAGCTCGTCGGGGCGCTTGGTGAACGCGCTGACCTGGAGCTCGCGGATGCCCCACAGGATGCCGCGGCGGGCGGCCGTGGTGAACGGCAGCTGCCGGTGCAGCCAGCGCTCGGGGGCGCTGATGGGACGGTCCACGCGGGGCATGACCCACGGGGGCGTGCGCTGGAAGAGGGTGAGCCGGGCGACCCGCGGCTGGATCGCCGGGACGATCTGGATGGCGGAGGCGCCGGTTCCGACCACGGCGACGCGCTTGCCGGTCAGGTCGTAGTCGTGATCCCAGCGGGCGGAGTGGAAGACCTTGCCGGTGAAGCCGTCGAGCCCCGGGATGTCGGGGATCCTGGGGTCGGAGAGCGGGCCGGTGGCGGAGACGACGACGTCGGCGGAGAAGGTGCCGCGGCTGGTCTCGATGTCCCAGCGCAGCTCGTCCGCGTTCCAGGTGGTCCGCGTGACCTCGTGGTTCAGGCGCAGGTGCGGGCGGATCCCGAAGGTGTCGGTGACGTGCTCCAGGTACGCGCGGATGTGGCGCTGTCCGGAGAAGGTGCGCGGCCAGTCGGGGTTGGGCGCGAAGGAGAAGGAGTAGAGGTGGGAGGGGACGTCGCAGGCGCAGCCGGGGTAGTCGTTGTCCCGCCAGGTGCCGCCCACGGAGTCGGCCCGTTCCAGGACGACGAAGTCGGTGATGCCTTCGCGGCGCAGCCGGACGGCGGCTCCGAGGCCGCCGAATCCCGATCCGATCACCGCCACTCGTACGTGCTCGTGCTTCGCCACGCCGCCTCCCGTGCGCCCGGCCAAGATTCCGCCAGCGATCACTGGCACGATTGGACTGTAGGGCACCCGCATACCGAGCGGTAGGGGTTGGGCGAGGGAAGTTACCGGCGGTACAACATAGGCTGACGGTCGTGGCGAAACGATCGGGAGAACAGGCCCCAGGACAGGACGCCGGACGGGCGGGAGGAGCGACCGCACCGGCGCCGCCCGATTCCGGAGCGGGGGCGGCGGGACCGGCGGCCCCCGGAACGGAGACGGCGGGAACGGCGGCGGGGACGACGGACCCGGTACGCGAGTACCGGATGGCCGACCTGGCCGCCGCGGCCGGCATCACCGTACGCACGCTGCGCTTCTACCGTGAACGCGGACTGATCCCGCCGCCGCGCCGCGAGGGCCGGATCGCCTGGTACGACGAACACCACCTGGCCCGCCTGCGCACCATCGCCGCCCTGCTCGACCGCGGCCACACCCTCAACGGCATCGCGGACCTCACCGCCGCCTTCGAGTCCGGGCGGAACGTCGGCGAGGTCCTCGAACTGGGCCCGCCCACCGAGGAGGAGCCCGTCCGGCTCACTCCGCAGGAACTCGCCGACCACTTCGCCGGCGAGGCCACCCCCGAGAACCTGGTCGCCGCCCTCGACCTCGGCTACCTCGCCACCGACGGCGAGGACATCGTCCACATCAGCCGCCGGCTGCTGGACGTCTCCGCCGCCCTCGTCCGCGAGGGCGTCCCGCTGGCCGCCGTCCTGAAGGCGGGCGGACGGGTGCGCGAGCACGCGGACGCGCTGGCGGAACTGTTCACCGACCTGCTCGGCGCGGAGGAGGCGCGACGGCTGCGCCCGCTGGCCAAGAGCGTGGTGGAGGCGGAACTCTCCCTCGCCCTGGACCGGCGCCTGCGCCCCTGACGCACGCCGAGGGCGCGGGCCAGGGGCGCGGAGGCCGGGGGCGCGGGCCAGAGCGGGGCTCCGGCGCTCTACAGCTCGTAGACGACGGTGACGGGCGCGTGGTCGCTCCAGCGCTCCGCATGCGTGGCGGCCCGCTCGACCTCCGCCTTGACGGCCTTGGCGGCGAGCCCGGGCGTCACCATCTGGTAGTCGATGCGCCAGCCGCTGTCGTTGTCGAAGGCCCGGCCCCGGTAGGACCACCAGGAGTAGGGGCCGTCCTGGTCGGGGTGGAGGGCGCGGAAGACGTCCACGTACCCGCCGTCGCCCTCGTCGAGGACCCGGCCGAGCCACGCCCGCTCCTCGGGGAGGAAGCCGGAGCTCTTCTGGTTGGCCTTCCAGTTCTTGAGGTCGGCCTCCTGGTGGGCGATGTTCCAGTCGCCGCAGACGACGACCTCGCGCCCGTCGGCGGCGGCCCGCTCCCGAAGCCCCTTCAGGTACGGCAGGAACTCGGCCATGAAGCGGATCTTCTCGTCCTGCCGCTCGGTGCCGACCTCGCCGGAGGGCAGATAGAGGCTGGCGACGGTGACGCCCGGCAGGTCGGCCTCGATGTAGCGGCCCGTCCCGTCGAACTCGTCCGACCCGAAGCCGACACGTACGGCGTCGGGCTCGCGCCGCGTGTAGAGCGAGACCCCGGCCCGCCCCTTGGCGGCGGCGGGGGCATGAGTGACGTACCAGCCCTCCGGGGCACCGGCCTCGGCCGGCAGCTGAGCCTCCTCGGCGCGCACTTCCTGGAGGCAGACCGCGTCTGCGGAGGTGCCGGCCAGCCACTCGACGAAGCCCTTTTTGGCGGCGGCACGCAGACCATTGACATTCACGCTGGTCACAGTGAGCATCCCGGGAGAATACCGGCACCTCCGGCCGGCACGTGAACGAACAGAAGTGCGATTTACCGAATGAATATCCGCCCGACTTCTTTTGACCACCCCGACGCGGTCAAGCTCAACGACGCCGTCCAGCTGGAGTACGCCGAGCGCTACGCGGACGAGGACGAGGACGGCGAGGGCGATCTCACCCCGCTCGACGCCACGATGTTCGCCCCGCCCCGGGGCCTCTACCTGCTGGCATACGACTCGTCGGACACCCCGGTCGCCTCCGGCGGCTGGCGCACCCAGGACGAGAACGGCGAGGGCTACTCCGACGGCGACGCCGAGCTGAAGCGCATGTACGTCACCCCCGGCGCACGCGGCCTGGGCCTCGCCCGCCGCATCCTCGCCCTCCTGGAGTCGGACGCCCGCACGGCGGGCCGCACCCGCATGGTCCTGGAGACGGGCACGGCCCAGCCGGAGGCCATCGCCCTCTACACCTCCAGCGGCTACGAGCCCTGCCCGAAGTTCGGCTACTACCGCGCGTACGACAGCAGCCTCTGCTACGCGAAGCCGCTGTAACAGCCCGAGGGACCCGAGGGATGTGCCGCGGCGAGAGCCACGTCACATCCCCGGCGCGAGGATGTCCAGCCACACGTCGTACTGATCCAGTTGCTGCACGTAGGTGCCCTTGCCGCCTCGCGCGTTCCGGACATCGCCATACCGCTGCACCAGCTCGCCAGCCACCCGCTGGGTGGCAGCGGGCAACTGGTCGTGGATGGCACGGTGCCAGTCGAATTTCGACTTCGCCCGATGCAGCTGCTCCGGCGGGAGGACCGCTCGACAGGCCGACCAGCAGATCAGGTCCGGGGCGTACTTGATCAGATGTCCAAGCCCCGTCTTCTTCGAGGCCGGCATGTCGTCGAGTGCTTTACGCGCGCGTTCCCACGCCTCGACGGCCCGCTTCACCCCCAGCGGGATCACGCGGTCATGGAAGACGCTCAAATAGAGCGGGGAGCCGATCGCTCCCCAAAGCTCCTGCAACCCGCCCTCCGTCGCCGCCAGGTACGCCGCCTCCGGAGTGGACGCGCCCGAAAGGCAGGCAAGCGCGCGGGTGACCGTCGGCATCGTCAGCAGGTCACGCCGCGGCCCGACCACGACGCCCCGCTGGGGGTGAAACGAGCCGACACCCTCCCAGTCGGCGTCCATGAGGCCCCGGATATTCGGACACCGCAGCAGCCCGTCCTGGGCGGTCGGCTCATTGACGAGCCGACCCGCAACACAATGCAGCCGCCGCACGGCATCCCTGTCGGGCCCGTGATGGATCTCCACGCGGAAGGTCGCTCGCGCCAGGCGCCCCGGGTCATGCGTCGTGGCCATCTCCTCGGCAATGATCCTCAGCCGCTGGAACCCGTCGAAACACTCCACCCCGTACGCGTGGAGCACCTCGTTGAACGGCCGCCCCTCCTCAGGAGCGGCGGTCGTCAACACGCTGCCGGCCCCCAGCACGATGGTGCCCACCGCTCCGAACTCTTCCGGGCACCGCCGGGCGATCTCCCGCAATTGCAGATTGGCCGACGTGTCACCGAGAAAACCGCGTCGCGCCCGCAGACGCGACGCCGCATCAGGTGTGGCGGCCAGCATCGCAAGGTCGGCCGCCGACACGTACACCTCTTCCGCCTCGCTCGACAGATGCATCCGGCGAAGCGGAACCAGCGTGACCATCGGTTCTTCGTGGAACGGATACAGGGCGGAAGAGGCGTCGCGGCGAGTCATGCCCGACTAACTCCCCCACCCTCGCTCAGGGCACGGCCCACGACAGCGAGCACGGTAAAGGAAGAGCTGCCCGATCGTCCCTGGAACGACAAGAATCCCGCCCGATCGTGTGATCGGGCGGGATTCTTGGCGTCTGTCGGGTGTTCACGAGTGGGACTGACCAGCGGTGCAAGCAGGCGTTCAAGGATCGTTCCCCACCCTGCCGGTGATCGTTTCCCACGTACACTGCCGGGATGCCGCAGAGGAGCCCGGTCCGGGTCGATGAGGGTGCGCTGTTGGACCGGCTCGGTCCTGATGCCACGAGGTTCGACCTGACCGGCGCCTCGTTGATCGTCGGTGCCACGGAGATCCAGATCATCGCCGACGCCAATGACGACCCGGCGTCCAGCGGCGTCTGGAGTCGGGACCAGTTCCGTCTGGTCGGCGAGGTACCCGCAGACATCAGCGAGGCGCTAACTGGCTACCGGGACGTCTGGAGCTTCGACGAACTCCGGCAGCGGCCGGTGAGCATCGCCATCAGGGTCGGTATCGGTTGCTTGCTGCTCGGACGAGCCGAGTTCCGCTACTGGGGGCCCGGCCGCTACGAGTTCGAGTTCATCGAGCCGCTGGCCAGCGGGGTGCTGGAGGTGGTCCGGCCCTCCGCTCCCGATCCGGTACTGCCCACACCGACGTGGGTGGATCTCGTGGCGGCGCGTCCACAGGAGGCGTTGACGCTGTTCGTCGAGTCGTGGTTCGCCCGGTCCCGACAACCGAGCATCAACACGTCGGCGGAGGCCGTGCCGGCCGCGCTGGCTGCCTTCTACCGCCTGGCCGAAGAGCGGCCGGGAATCCTGGGTTCGCACAACTACGTGCACGAACCGGAGCCCGACCGGTGTGGCCGGGGCGAGGAGCACTTCTCGTTCGCCTGCGAGGGGCAGGGATGCTGGTCATGGTGCTGCCCACGCCGTCCGGACACGGAGAACGGAGAGCACACCGTCCTGCTCGTCCGGGACGACGAGGCACTGCCCGAGCAGGAGCCGCTGAGCAGGTTCCTGCTCCAGTTCGTTCTGCACGAGGCGACCTTCAGTGCTCCTTATCTCGCACAGGCCGTCGCCTCCGCCGACGACATCGTCCCCCTGCTCCGCTCCGTGCTGCGGGACGTCCCGCTGCGGCCCTTCATGGCACCACTCGATCCGACGACTTTCCTTGCCGGCCCCGGCATCGTGGTCGCACTCTCGGACGGCCCGGGAGAGGACGGCGAAGCCGCCGTCAGCATCGGCGCCCTCCACCGCAGCGCCCTGCGCCCTCTCGGGCAGTTCGACGTCCCCTGGATCAGATTCGATGGCTGATGCCTTCCCGCCCCCGGAGGAGTGGGATGCTGCGGCGGCGGACTGCGGACCGGCAGCGGACCGCTTCCGGGACGAGTGCTTCGAGCCCGGTCTGCGGCGCATCTTCCGGTCCGTGGTGACCGATCGGATACCTACCGACGAGCGGCCGCCGCACAGTGCTCTGCTCTTCGGTCCGGAGTTCGGGCCCTTCGCCTCAGACCGCGAGTTCGCAAGCGACTTCTACAACGACATCCACCACCAGGGCATCAGCAACGCGTACACCGCACAGGCGGTGCCCATGGTGGCCGCCCTCGCCTCCGACGAGCGCGTTCCGGCTGATGAGCGAGCCAGCCTGACGACTCTCCTCTTCCACATCGCCGCCGAGACCGACCGCCTCACGGCGGACTGCTGGCCCCGGCAGCACCCGCAGACTGATCCAGCCGCAGCTGCCCGGTCACGCGCAGCCGTCCGGCGGACGCTTCCAGAACTGGCGGCCCGTTGGGATACCGCGTCCCTGGGTGTCCGCCTCGCTCTGGCCGCCCTCTGCGCCAGCTTCCCCGAGGAGCCGGCGTCATTCCCCTTGCTGGAACGAACGGGAGCATTGGCAGAGGACCTGCACGACAGCCGGCCGCTCTCCGGCTTCCTCCGCTTCGCACTGCTCACTGGCACCGCCCCGGAAGAGGCACTCCACACCCGGGTCGACGAGCTGACCTCCTCCTACTGGAGAACCACCCCACGCGAACTCCCTGCCCGGCAACGGGCAGTGCACCTGCTCGACCAGATGCTGGCCTGGCTCCGGTGGAAAGTGCTTCCCAACCTCGCCGAATGACCGCGCCGGTCACCAGACGCATCGAGCGGCACGCGGAAACGACGAAGTCCCAACGTGCTCACGCATCAAGGTCCTGGGCCGCTGACCGTATTCTGCTGCCCTGAGTCCGTGAAGGAGACATATGAGGCCCTCTCCCGGCGTAGGCGTTCACCCTGACCTTCCCGGCACTCTCGTTCACTTCACGGGACGCCCACGAAGCAGCGATGACCATCCCCCGGCTCATGCAAACGGGACCGCCGAGGATCGACTGGTGGGCATCCTCCGTGAGGGAAAGATTCGCGGGAGTGTGCCGTACCGCCAGAGCCAGGCTGTGGTCTGCCTGGGCGAGCCCTCTGATGCCGCTCGTCGGGTCCTGCTTCGCGACGGTGTTGGCCCGCGCGGGCCGTACGAGCCGTGGGCGCTTCTCCTCGACCGCGAGGCTCTCATAGCCGCTGGTGCCCGGCCCGTGCTCTATCTCTCAGACGAGGAGTTGCTCGCGACTGATGGAATGCCAGCCCGATTCCGCGGTCGGCGAGTGCGCTACGAACCCGGATCCGCCGATTGGCTGCACGAGCGCGAATGGCGGCTTACGTTCAACGACGACGAAAGTCCCGACTTCGTACTCACGGCCGATGCCGTCGCGGGCGTCATCGTCGGCGAACAGGGTTGGATGCCCCCGAGCAACTTCGATGAGCAACCCCTTCCCCACGAGCTCTTCAACTATCCAGAGGCTCTCGATTCGAAGCCACGATGGTGGTGGGACGGCAAGAATCTCGTGGAAGACGGAACATTCGCACTTCGCGAGCGGTATGAGTACGAGAAGTGGTTCCTTCTCGACTTCATGGGCCTCATCTGAACGATGATCGTCCCCTGTGGATGATGGTGGTGTGACGAGCATCAGTGGCGACCATGTGAAGGTCCACTTCCGGATGGATGTGGACGAGGACGGCTGGCCGCCGGCGAGCGTCGAGAGCCTGTGGGCGGTGGATCTCGGTGACGGCACGGTGCGGTTGGATAACACGCCGTGGTTCGTACGTGGAGTTGCCAGCGGGGACATCATCAAGGTGGAGCCCGACAGCGAAGGTCTCCTCTGGGCAGGAGAGACGGTCCGAGCCTCGGAGAACTGCACGATCCGGCTGATCGTGTTGAAGGACAGCGGATCAGCTGCTGCTAGGCAAAGCGTCCTGGAGATCTTCCACAAGCTCGGCACGACGGGCGAGGGTATCGAGCGGTACGGGATGGTGGCGCTCGATATCCCGCCGCAGGCGGACCTGCAGCGGATCCGCAAGCTCCTGGAGCACGGTGAGGCGAAGGAGTGGTGGCACTGGGAAGAAGGGTGCGTCACTGCTGCTTGGAGGGCTACGACGACGGAGTAAGGACTGCCGCAGCGGGCGTCTGCACTCCGAGGCTTGTCCTCAGTGACGGTTTGCGTCGAGCCACTCGTCGCTGTTCCACATGACGGGCATGGCACCGACAGGTTCGAACTTGATGTTGGCGTCGTTGCTGTGGACCAGGCTGAAGAAGCGTCGTTGGAGTACGGCCGCTTGGCGGGCCTGGTCGGCGATGATGTCCAGGACGACCTGCGCCGCCCTGGGGCAGGTTGCCGCGAACCGGTCATAGTCAGAGAAGACGAGGACCAGCCCGGTGCCCTCGGGAGCATCGTCGTAGCCGCCGTAGCAGGCCACGTCGCCAAGGCAGTCGTTGAGCGCATCCAGGTTGTGCCCGTAGTAGTCGGGGAAGTCCAGGGCCGCGGCTATGGCACGGTGCATGTCTCGCTCCGTGTTCCATTGGCCGGCTCCCAGACGGATCACACGGAAGCCGCGCTCTTCGAGACGTTCGGTCGCCTGTGTGAGGAGACGCTTGCGCCAGAAGAGGGTGACGAAAGTGTTGATCATGTACTCGATGCCGGGAAGCCGAATAGTCGTATCGGGTGGCGTCGGATTCTGCGCCACGTCGCTCCGGTAGGCGTCGAGGAGATGGAAGAACTCTTCGACGGGAGTCGAGCCGTCGGGGGTGTTGCGTTCGATGTCGGCTGCCCAGCCGAGCGGGCTGTTGCCGCCGAGCCGTGTCCCGAGCCACTGACTGAAGACTCCGCCATGCCAGAAGTCGCAGGGGTCGTCGATGGAGTGCACGCCGAGGGCTACCTGATAGCCGATCAGCATCGTCTGCAGATCGTGGAGTGAGCCGCCGGACAACCACATGCCGGGCCGGAGACGGATCTGGTCCAGGAAGTCGTACACGTCCGTGCAGTCCTGCCAGTGCTTGGCCGTGGTGGCCGGGAGGTCTTCGGTCGGCATGTTCCGACCCTACGGTGCGAACGGGTGCTGTCGTCGGTCGGAGGGGTGCGATCGCAAGGCGATCACATGCGGTCGGTTGGGGGCATCTGCGGTCACCCTCTGCGATCTTGCTGCGCCCGCCCCTACGTTTGGCTGGGGCCTGGAGTGCCATCGGGTTCTGGGGTTGGCGGGTGAAGGAGGGGCCGGTGTGACGTCACTGTTCAAGCGTCTGGATCAGGAAGAGGCGGTCGTTCGTGGTGAGTTGGCTGCACTGCGCGAGAAGATCGCTGTCGTCGAGGAACGGCTGGCTCACCTGACAATCACACGCGAGACGCTGCTGTCCCTGGCCGTCGAGGAGTACGCCAACCAGGGCGACGACGTCACGCAAGAGCCACCAGAGGTCCCTGCGGACGAGCCGGTGGCGGATGGCCCTGCCTCCGATTCCCAGCTTGCCGACGCAGAAGTACCTTCCAGCGGGTCCGCGTCTACCGCCCCGTTGGAGTGGGAAGAGGCGCGCGAGCGGATGCTGGTGCTGCTGGCGGGAGCTGGGCGGTCGATGAAGGTGCAGGACATCGCTGCGGCGATCGGCGAGGACGTCTCGGACACGTCGAAGGGGCGGCGGGTGGAGACCACTCGGTCTCGGCTGAAGCGGCTGGTGAAGGAGGGCCGGGTAGTGGAGGGCCCGACGGCCTGGTTCGCGATCGCTCCGACCGATGCCGGTGATCAGCAGCAGGGGGACGCTCAGGGGTGAACCGGGGCCGCGAGCGCGCGGCGTTTGAGGTGGCACCGCCGAGTCGATTGGCGTCTCTCGGCGGTGCCGGGTGCGTGAGCGCCCGTCTGGCAGGTGGCTCCCGCGTGTTCGAGGGTAATGGAGGTCTTCTCCCCTCGATGCGCGGAGCCGCGAACTTCGTCATGCCCGATCGCTGTTTGGCGTTTTCGGGCGTGGATCGAGGCTCAATGCGTTCTCTTCCGATCGATGTTAATGCTGTGCGGCCACAGGTTGGCGCCGGTGAAGTGGGCGAGGCGGGCAACCGTTGCCACGTCCGGCCAGGACCGTCCCGCGAGAAGATCGGCGACGGCCTGCCTGTTCACTCCGGAGCCGGCAGCGGTCGCACGCAGGCTCAGGCCCCGGTCGCCCAGGACCGCGGTGAGAGTGCGTGCGATGAGGCGCACCGCTTCGGCAGCGACGTCGGAGCTCGGCTGTTCGGGCCAGGCTTCCGGATTATCGGTCAGCTCCCGTGGGGAGCGTGCGCGGGCGCGTCCGCCGACCATGCGCGCACCATCCTGTCCGTTGAAGTCGATCAGCTGTGGAATGGCTGCTTGTCCAGCCGGTATGCATGGACCGTGGTCCTTGATCCCGTCACGTCCGCGAAGATCACCCGCTACCGGCCCAAGAACGTTCCGCCCGCCTGGGCCGAGGTCGCGCCGCTGGTGCGGTCGGTCGTTACCGCAGCCGTGACGGCCGTGCCCTATGACGTGGAGCGGCTGCTGCACGTCGTCGGCAGGCTGGCACTGTGGGCAGAGGCGCTGGGGATCGAGCGGTCCGCAGATGCATGGTTGCGCAACGAGGCGATCGACGCATTCGTGCTCTCGCGGACCGGGGACATCGAGCCGTCGTCGGTACGGACGTACCGGACGTGGCTGTTGCGCGTACGTGACGCCTTGGCCTGGAGCGAGCGCGGCGAGGCGCCCTCGGCCCGGATGCATGCCGAGGCCAGCCCCTACCAGCCCTACACAGCATCCGAGTTGGCGGGCTTGCGGCACTGGGCGACTCATCTGTCCGGTCAGCAGAGGACAGACGCGCTCGCACTGCTGGGGCTGGGTGCCGGGCTGGGACTGACCCCGAAGGAGGTCGCCGCCAGTCGAGGCATCGATCTGCGGCGCCCTCGCCGGAACGGGCCACTGTTGCACAAGGGCGTCGAGCGGCTGGTCCCGCTTGTCGCCCGGGCCGCCTGGGACCCGGTTCTGGGTGAGCTGGCCGAGAGGGCAGGTGGCGGGTACTTGTTCCGGCCGAGGCGGACCGTCGAGTACTCCAAGAACTTGATCGGCTCCTGGTCCCTGATCCACCGGCCGCCGCAAGATCTGCCCGCGATGTCGGTGGGCCGGCTGCGGGCGACGTGGATCGTCGAGCTGATGCGCGCGCATATCGATCACCATCTGATCGCCCAGGCAGCCGGACTGGCTTCCGCCGCCTCCCTGGCCCGCTGGCAGCACCTGGTGCCGCCCGTGGACGAGGTGACCGCGGCCCGGCTCCTGCGGGGCGCGGAGGAGAGGTGACCAAGCCCCGGGCATGGCGGAACCCGGAGAAGATCAGAAGGTGTCGACCACGGTCTGTCACCGATGCCCCCTTCGAGATCCCCGAGTCGAAGGTCGGCCAGCTCGATGCACTTCTGCACGAGTCCGGAGTGCTTGAGCTGATCGACCCCGAGCTGCAAGGCCGTCCAGGTCCGAAGGGGCTCCCGGTCCGGACCGTGCTGGTGGGATTGCTGCTGGCGTTGCACTATCACCGCAGCGCCAGCCTCGCGGACGTCTGCAGAGTGCTGCTCGATGAGCTTCGTGCCCCCGCGCGGTCGTGGCTCGGCGTCCCGGACGCCTGCCGTGCCGACGACCATGCCAGGATCGCGTTCTCCCGCCGCGTCTACCGCTCCTTCGACCGGCTGACCACCGCCCTCGACCCCTTGCGTTGTGACCGGCGGCGTCGGCTGCCGGCGGACGAGGCCGCAGTCGTGGCCGCTGCCTGGGAGGACGCAGACGCCGAGCACACACGTCGGCGGGAGCTTCTGCAGGAGGTCAGTGACCGTCTGGTGCTGATCACCGTCCGCCTCGCCCACCGCCGGGGCCTGTTCAAGGGCTGGCGGGGCGACATCGCCGCCGACACCACCCCGATTCCCGCCTGGCACCAGCCGGCCCGCGAACGACGAGGCCTGGCCTCCATCGAACTCACCGCCGGCTGGCACTACTGCGGAGGCTCCGAAGAAGGAATCTTCGGACACTCCGCCAGCCTCCTGGTCGCTGCCAGCCGACGTCACCCCGGCGGCCATCGGCAGGCAGGTGAACGTGTCAGCCGTCATCCGCAGCTCGCGCTCGGCCTCGTCCTGGACACCCCAGGCAAACGCATCGGCCCGAACGCGGTCCACTCCCTCGCCCAGCTTGCCCCGTTCGGCTTCCCCACAGGTCTGCTGGCGGCCGACCGCGCCTACACCGACCAGATCACCGAGCACTTCGCCCAGCCGGTTCGCACCATGGGCTACCAGCTGGTCCTCGACTACAAGCAGCAGCACCGGGGTGTCCAGGGGACTCACCAGGGTGCCCTTCTCGTCGACGGGTCGCTCGCCTGCCCCGCGATGCCGGACGCACTGGCCCGCGCGACCGCAGGGCTCGACGACAAAGCTGTACGCGGCATCGACGACAGCAGCGAGCTCCGCGATCTGATCGCATCCCGGGAGCCGTACTTCCTCAAGCTCAAGGAGTCCGCGAACGAACGGGGCGCGATCAGGCTCCAGTGCCCGGCCAGCGGACCCTCCCCCGCCGTGTCGTGCCCCCGCTTCAACCAGGTCCACCGCGTCCTGGCACCACGGCCGGCCGTGGTGGACCTCACCAGCAATCGGGCCACCGCCGCGCACAGCGCGGCCAAACCCACCGTCCCGATCCCCCAAGGCGAACGGCTCCGCCCCCTGCCCAAAGGCGAGCTGCCGCGAATCTGCCAGAAGCCCACGATCACCGTCCGGCCCGGCGACCTCGGCAAACTCGACAAGTTCCGCCAAGACCGGCACTACCTCCACCCCACCTGGCAGGATGCCTACCGGCCCGAGCGAGCGAACATCGAGGGCCTCAACGGCAGGGCCAAGAGCCACGGCATCGACATCTCCGACCCCATCAAGCGCCTCGCTCACGGCCGGGTCGCGCAGACCATTCTGCTCGCACTGATGATCTGCAGCATCAACCTGCACATCCTCTTCACCTGGCAACAGACCACTGGGACCGCAGAAGCTGTTGCCACCCACGAACTCGCCGCGATCGCCGGACCGGCAGCCCGGCCACCCGACGCCACTGGGCTGCCTCCGCCCACGGGGCAGGAAATCCGCGAGACCGCCTGACACGTCTGCACCACCGGTCGGGATCGCGCATGCCCGCCGACAGCCCCAGGACACCCCAAGCATCCGAACCACCCCGAAAACTTCAGGCTGACGGCCGCCAGGCAACCGACTCCGGCACCGACCCCGCTCAAACAACACCTCGAACAGACCCCGGAAACGCAGAGATCCCGTCCGATCTTTCGATCGGACGGGATCTCGTCACCATTCCCGAGCTAACTCAAGAACAGTCGTGTCTGTGGACCTGAGGGGATTCGAACCCCTGACCCCCTCGATGCGAACGAGGTGCGCTACCAGACTGCGCCACAGGCCCTTGCGACGTGTGAAACATTAGCATCCCGAGTGGCGGAGTCGGAAATCCGCTCCCGCCCTGGTCAGCCGGGGGCCGTCGCGCCCCCGGGACGGCCGGTCATTCGTTGGCCGCGCGGGGGCGGTCGTCGTCCGCGTACTGGTCGAAGAGCGGCGTGCGGCCGTGGTCGCGGCGCGGGCGCTGGGGGGTGGCGCGCCGGCGCGGGTGCGGGGCCGGGGCCGGTTCGGGCGCCGCCGCGGAGGAGCGGGCCGCGCTCCAGGTCTCCGGGTCCGTCACGTCGACGCCGCCCGGCGCGCGCGGGGCGACCGGGGCGGTGACGTACGTGGGGAGCGGGACCGGGACCGGGTTCCAGCTGTCGCCGCGGGCCGGGCCGCGCTCGCGCTGCTGGTCGACCCATTCCGCGTGGTCCGTCTGCTCGACCAGCGCGCGGCGGTCGGCCTCCTGCGGGGAGACGATCGGTTCGGGCGCCGGGACCGCGGCCGGTGCGGGCTCCGGCTCGGGGGTCGGGGCGACGGCGCGGCGGCTCTCGCGCAGCCGGGCCGCGGCGGCCTCGGCGTTGCGCCGGTCCATCACGTAGACGAAGCGCCGCCGCTCCTGGGCCCGCAGGTAGACGATGTACGCGCTCAGGAGCACGGCCGGGGCCGCCGGGACCCACAGGAAGGCGAGGCCGCCGACGGCCGCGACGATCGCGCCGATCGTGAACGCGAGGAAGAGGGTCACCGTGGTGCGCCGGCGCCGGGCGAGGACCTTGCCGCGGCGGGCCCGTTCGGCCGCCGCCGCGTTCGGTTTCGCGTCCCGGACGGGCTTCCCCGGTCCCGCGACGCCCGCCGTGCCCGCCGCCTTGGAGGCCGGCGCGTCCGCGGGCGACGCCGGGACCTTCCTGGCCGCCGGGACCGCCTCGGGCATCTCCAGACGCGCTTCCGTCCTGGCCGCGGGCGCGCAGAAGCCCCGGACGTCGACCGAGCTGAGATGCTCCGTCGCCGCGTCCGGGTCCACGTCGGCCGTCGTGCCGTCGCCCGCCCGCTCCCGGTCCCGTAGCTCCTTGGCGTAACGACGCTCCATGCCCGCCCGTCCGGACAGCAGCCGGATGGCGGTGCTGAAGCGTTCCGTCGGACGAGCTTCGTTCAGCTCGTCCTGCCTTCGGAGCCACATCGGCACCAGGTAGGCGGCCCAGGCTCCGACGATGACTGCGTAGATGAGGCCGCTGCTGCTCACGCCTCACACGGTAGAGGGGTTCGGGTGAGGGCATCGCCCAATTGGGCCGGTGTGTCGCACGATCTGGCTGATATCACTGAACTTTTTTCAGATTATCCAGACCGAACGCCGGTCAATCACGCTTGGAATTCGAACACTTATTGGAATTAATGAGGTTGACGGCGCGTCTGGGCCTGATGCCAGCGCCGCAGCAGCCCCTCCGGCACTTCCTCCGCCGTCAGCGCGAAGACCAGGTGGTCCCGCCAGGCACCGTCGATGTGCAGATAGCGGGGCCGCAGCCCCTCCTCCCGGAAGCCGAGCTTTTCCACGACCCGCCGCGAAGGGCCGTTCTCCGGGCGGATGCAGACCTCGATGCGGTGCAGTCCGACCGTACGGAAGCAGTGGTCCACGGCGAGCGCGACCGCCGTCGGCATGACGCCCCGCCCGGCCACCGCGCTGTCCACCCAATAACCAACATGTCCCGAGCACATCGAGCCCCAGGTAATGCCCGCCACCGTCAACTGCCCGACCAGCTTTCCCTGGTACTCGATGACGAAGGGCATCATCCGGCCGGCGTTCGCCTCCGCCCGCAGATGGCGCACCATCTGACGGTACGTGGGGCGCTGGGCCAGCGGGCCGCCCGGGCCGGGCGGCGGGACGGTCGCCTCCCAGGGGCGCAGCCATTCGCGGTTGCGCCGGTTCACCTCACGCCAGGCCGCCTGGTCGCGCATCTTCATCGGCCGGAGCAGCACGTCCCCGTCCGCCAGGACCACGGGCCAGGACGGCATCATGACGCCGGGCCCGCTTCCGCCGCCGGTCTCGGGTGGTCGCCGCCGCGGATCTGGTCCACGGCGTGGACGAGCAGCGGCGTGAGGACAGCGAGACCGTCCCGTACCCCGCCCGTCGAGCCCGGCAGGTTGACGATCAGCGTCTTCCGCGCGACACCGGCGAGGCCGCGCGAGAGCGCCGCCGTGGGCACCTTGTCCCGGCCGTACGCCCGGATCGCCTCCGCGATGCCCGGGATCTCCCGGTCGAGGAGGTTCCGGGTCACCTCGGGGGTCTCGTCGGTGGGCGAGATGCCCGTACCGCCGGTCGTGACGATCACGTCGTAGCCCGCGTCGATCCCGGCGCGCAACGCCGCCGCGACCGGCGCGCCGTCCGGCACCACCCGCGGGTCGTCCACGGCGAAGCCCGCCCGGCGCAGGCCGTCGGCGATCAGCGGACCGCCCTTGTCCTCGTAGACGCCGGCCGCCGCCCGGTTGGAGGCGGTGACGACGAGGGCGGAGTACGGGGCGAGCAGAGCGCCGCCGATGTCCGCGCCCTGACCCTGATCGCGCTGGTCGCCCTGGTGCACGCCGGTCACGCCTCGCTCCTCGTCCAGTGGCCCGACTTGCCGCCGGTCTTCTCCTCCACCCGTACGTCGGTGATGACCGCGCCCTTGTCGACCGCCTTCACCATGTCGACGACGGTCAGCGCCGCCACGGACACCGCCGTCAGGGCCTCCATCTCGACGCCCGTACGGTCCGTGGTCTTCACCGTCGCCAGGATCTCCACGGCGTCGTCCGTGACCGCGAGGTCCAGCTTCACGCCCGAGACCGCCAGCGGGTGGCAGAGCGGGATCAGGTCCGGGGTCCGCTTCGCGCCCATGATCCCGGCGATCCGTGCCGTGGCGAGCGCGTCACCCTTCGGGACGCCCTCGCCGCGCAGCAGCTCGACCACACGCGGCGACACCAGGACGCGTCCGCTCGCGCGGGCGGTGCGGGCCGTGACGTCCTTCCCGGAGACGTCGACCATGCGGGCCGCCCCCGCCTCGTCGATGTGGGTGAGTCCTTGCTGCGTACTCATGGCGGTGACACTCCCGGTCGCTGTGTGGGACGACACCGTACCCCCACCATGCGCCCCTCAGCCGAGGAGGACCACCTCGAGCTCCGTACCCGGCTTCACCTCTGTCACCTCCTCGGGTACGACGAGCAGCGCGTCGGCGTGCGCGAGCGCGGCGATCAGGTGCGAACCGGCGCCGCCCACCGGGGTGACGGTGCCCGCCCCGGCGTCGTATGTCCCCCGCAGGAACTGCCGGCGCCCGGCCGGCGAGGACAGCACCCGGTCCCCCGCGACGGCCGCCCGCAGCCACGGACGCCGCTCGTCCGGCTGGTCGCCGAGGCCCATGAGGGCGCGGATCGCGGGCCGTACGAACAGCTCGAAGGAGACATAGGACGAGACCGGGTTGCCCGGCAGCGCGAGCAGCGGGGTGTGGTCGGGGCCGATCATGCCGAAGCCCTGCGGCTTGCCCGGCTGCATCGCGAGGCGGCGGAAGTCGACCTCCCCGTCCGCCGTCAGCGCCTCCTTCACCACGTCGTACGCCCCCACGCTGACCCCGCCCGTGGTGACGAGCAGGTCCGCCCGGACCAACTGGTCCTCGATGGCGGCGCGCAGCGACTCGGCGTCGTCGGCGACCGCGCCGACCCGGTAGGCGAGGGCTCCGGCGTCGCGGGCGGCGGCGGCCAGCGCGAAGCTGTTGGAGTCGTAGATCTGCCCTTCCCTCAGCGGCTCGCCGGGCTGGGCCAGTTCACTGCCGGTGGACAGGACCACCACGCGCGGGCGGGGGTGGACCCGGACGCTGCCGCGGCCGATCGCCGCCAGCAGCGCGATCTGGGGCGGGCCGAGGACCGTGCCGGCCGCGAGGGCCAGTTCGCCCGCCTTGACATCGCTGCCGCGGGCCCGGACGTGGGCGCGGGCCTCGGCGGGGCGGTGTACGCGGACCTCGCCGGCCGCGCCCTCCGGGGCGGTGCTCGCCGGGCGCATGGTGCCGGTCGCACCGGCCTCCGCGCCCGTACCGCCGTCGGTCCACTCGACCGGGACGACGGCCTCCGCGCCGGGCGGCAGCGGGGCGCCGGTCATGATCCGGGCGGCCTGGCCGGGGCCGACCTCGGGCAGGGCGCCCGCGCCCGCGACCACGTCGCCGATCACGGTCAGGACGGCGGGGAACTCCTCGCTCGCCCCGGCGACATCGGCGACGCGGACCGCGTAACCGTCCATGGAACTGTTGTCGAAGGGCGGCAGCGCGACCGGCACCGTGACGTCCTCGACGAGGACACAGCCCTGGGCGTCGGGCAGTTGCAGCTCGATGGGCTCCAGGGGGGAGACGGCGGCCAGGATGTCGGCGAGGTGCTCGTCGACGGTCCACAGGTCCCGGGCCGGGCCCGCGCAGGGGTCGCCGGGGGTGCCGCCGGTCGCGTCGCCGGTCGCGTCGCCGCTCGCGCCATGGGGCGTGTCGGTCGCGCGGGGCGCGCCGGTCGTGTCATCCGTCGCGCCGCCGGTCGCGTCCTCGCCGGGGCCGTGGTCCGACGGTGCCGTGCTACTGCTCAAGGTGCTCCATCTCCTCGCTGACGTAACCGCGGAGCCAAGTGCGGAAGTCCGGCCCCAGATCATCACGTTCACACGCCAGTCTGACAATGGCGCGCAGATAGTCCCCCCGATCGCCGGTGTCGTAGCGGCGGCCCTTGAAGACGACGCCGTGCACCGGGCCGCCGGCCCGCTCGTCCTGGACCAGCTTCTGCAGCGCGTCGGTCAGTTGGATCTCGCCGCCGCGGCCCGGCCGGGTCTCCCGCAGTATCGCGAAGACGGCCGGATCGAGGACGTACCGGCCGATGATGGCGAGGTTGCTGGGCGCGTCGGAACGCTCCGGCTTCTCCACCAGATCCGTCACCTTCACGACGTCCGACTCGCCGGTGGGGGCGACGGCGGCGCAGCCGTAGAGGTGGATCTGGGACGGGTCGACCTCCAGCAGCGCGATCACGCTGCCGCCGAACCGCTCGCGCACCTCGACCATGCGGGCGAGCAGCGGGTCGCGCGGGTCGATGAGGTCGTCGCCGAGCAGGACCGCGAACGGCTCGTCGCCGACGTGCGGCGCGGCGCACAGAACGGCGTGGCCGAGGCCGCGCGGGGCGCCCTGGCGTACGTAGTGCATGGTGGCCAGGTCGCTGGATTCCCGGACCCGGGCGAGGCGTTCGCCGTCGCCCTTGCGGGTCAGGGCCTCCTCCAGCTCGTAGTTGCGGTCGAAGTGGTCCTCGAGCGGGCGCTTGTTGCGGCCGGTGATCATCAGGACGTCGGACAGACCCGCCGAGACGGCCTCCTCCACGACGTACTGGATCGCCGGCTTGTCGACGACCGGCAGCATCTCCTTCGGCGTCGCCTTGGTGGCCGGCAGGAACCGGGTGCCAAGGCCGGCGGCCGGGATGACAGCCTTGGTGAGAGAAGGCTTCTGAGTCATGCGGAGCACCCTAGCCGTTCGGTATGGGCGGAAGGCGGGGCTCCGATGAGCTTTCCCGACGCTCGTACCACTACCGTCCGCTTTCGGAAGTACCCGGGAAATCTGAGGAATCAGAGGAATGCGAGCCGTAGTGAGCAGTGTCGACCCCTCCACCGGATCCCCTGCCGGACCACTCGACCCACTCGACCCACTCGACCCGTCGGCCGGCAAGGCGTCGCTGCGCCGCGCCCTGCTCGACGCCCGCGCCGGGCTGAGCGCCGACGACCGCGACCGCCATGCCGCGGCCCTGGCCGAACGCGCCCTGGAACTGCCCGAACTCGCGGAGGCCGGCACGGTCGCCGCGTACGTCTCCGTGGGGCGCGAACCGGGCACGCGCGCGCTCCTCGACGCGCTGCGCGCGCGGGGCGTACGGGTCCTGCTGCCGGTCCTGCTGCCGGACAACGACCTCGACTGGGCCGTGTACGAGGGGTCCGACCGCCTCGCGAAGGCGGGCCGCGGGCTGCTCGAACCGGTCGGCGAGCGGCTCGGCCCGGAGGTGGTGCGCGAGGCCGGCGCGGTACTGCTGCCGGGGCTCGCGGTCGACGCGCGCGGCATGCGGCTGGGGCGGGGCGGCGGTTCGTACGACCGGGTCCTCGCCCGGCTCGTACGGGCCGGGACGGATCCGGCCCTGGTCGTGCTCCTGTACGCGAACGAGGTGGTCGCGCGGGTCCCGGAGGAACCGCACGACCACCCCGTGCACGCGGTGGTGACCCCAGAGGGGGTCCGGCGTTTCAGGCCGTAGGGCCTGGAGCCGTGAGGGCTGGAGCCCTGGGAGTCGGAGCCCTGAAGGCGGGAGCCCCAGGGGCCGGGGCCGTGAGGCTGAGGCCCCTTACGGCTCCAGCTTCAGCGTGTCCTGGGTGGCGGCCTCGACCGCCCCCTGTCCGTACACCCAGTCGAGCATCTCGCCCTTGGCCCACTTGTCCGTCTGGTCGGTGTAGTGGGTGTTGAAGGCGTGACCGGAGGCACCACTGAGGTTGATCCAGCGGGACTTGTCCCAGTCGCCGACGTTGACGACCATCCGCATCGACGGGACCCAGATGACGTCGTAGCCGCCGGCCGCGTTCCAGCCGGTCGCGTCGACCGCCGCCTCGCCGCCGCCCAGGTTCCACGGGCCGCGGTTGAGCAGCGCCTGGACGAGGCCGGGACCGGCGGTGCCGAGGGTCTGGTTCTTCAGGGTCAGCTGGTGCAGCCGGCCCCAGCTCCAGGTGGAAACGTCCTTGCCGAGCTTGGCGGTCAGCTCCCAGCGGGCGTCCTTCATGGCCTGGGCGAGCAGCTGGTCACGGGTCTCGGTGGGGGCGTTGAGCCGGTCGCCCGGCGTCTTCCACCAGGGGCTCTTCTCCTCCTTGAGCAGCGGGCGGACCACCTGGTACCAACGGTCGCCACCGTCCGGCTGCGCGGAGTCGGGGTCGCGCTGGCCGCACTCGCGGACCAGCTTGTTCTGCTCGTCGACCGGGCCGGTCTCGTCGGCGACACGGACGTTGATGCACTCGCCGTCGACGCGCATCTCCTTGGGTAGCTTGTTGCCGAAGGAGAGCTTGAGGACGTTGCGCCACACCGCGTTGAAGTACGCCGCGGGCGCCGAGTCCGGCTCCTGGGTGTAGTCCCAGCCCTCAAGGAGCTTCTGGGCCTCACGGACCTGCGGGTCGGCGATGTCGACCTTCAGCAGGAGCGGGTTGAGCAGGGTCGCGATCTCGCTGCGGTTGTCCATCTGCATGGACACCATGTCGTCCGGCGAGATCTTGCCGCCGTCCTTGATCTTCGACTCGATGAGGTCGTTGATCCGCTGGCTGCGCGAGCCGAAGCCCCAGTCCCGGGTGAGGAGGTAGGGGTACTTCTTCTCGTCTATGACGGCCTGGTTGGCGGTGACGATGTAACCGCGCTTCGGGTTGTACTCGTAGGGCAGCTCGTCGAAGGGGATGTAGCCCTTCCAGTCGTACGAGGAGTCCCAGCCGTGCGCGGGCAGGGTGCCGTCATAACCCTTGGCGTCGCTGCGGACCGGGATCTTGCCGGGCGACTGGTAACCGATGTGGCCCTCGGTGTCGGCGTAGATCAGGTTCTGGGACGGGACCTCGAAGTCCTTGGCCGCGGCCCGGAACGACGTGAAGTCCTTGGCGCGGTCGAGTTCGAAGACGGCGTCCATCGACTTGCCGGGCTGCAGCGCGGTCCAGCGCAGCGAGACGCCGTAACCGGTGCCGCGGTCGGGGGCGGCGTTGCCCACCGGGGCGGACCGGCCGACCTTCTCCAGCTCGGAGGAACGGTCGGAGACGAGCGGGCCGTGCTCGGTGGAGCGGACGGTGATGGTGCGGTCGGAGCCGCCGGCGACCTTGATGGTCTCCTCGCGGGTCCGGAACGGCTTGGTCTTGCCGTCGACCACGTACCCGTCGGTGCCGACCTTCTCCAGGTAGAGATCGGTGACATCGGCGCCGAGGTTGGTGAAGCCCCAGGCGATCGAGTTGTTGTGGCCGATTATGAC
Source organism: Streptomyces laurentii (assembly GCF_040635425.1). NCBI lineage: Bacteria > Bacillati > Actinomycetota > Actinomycetes > Kitasatosporales > Streptomycetaceae > Streptomyces > Streptomyces laurentii. The sequence goes on from NZ_JBEYHT010000015.1 coordinate 49,381, forward strand.
GCCGGGCATGCCGGAGAAGGTGTAGCCGGCGACGTCGTAACGGCAGGTGGCCGAGACGGTACGGCAGTGCAGGCCCATCTGGTACCAGAGGGACGGCAGCATCGGGGCGAGGTGCGGGTCGTTGGCGAGCAGCGGCTTGCCGGAGGTCGTGTACCGACCGGAGACGACCCAGGAGTTCGAGCCGATGCCGTTGCCGTTGGGGCCGAGCAGGGCCGGGACCGCGTCGAGGACGTCAGAGAGACCGGAGAGCTGGGACTGGATGCCCTGGGCGCCGGTGCCGGTGCCCGTGCCGGTGCCGGTGCCGGTGCCGGTGCCGGTGCCGACGGTGCCGGTGCCCGTGCCCGTGCCCGTTCCGACGGTCCCGGTGCCCGTGCCGACCGTGCCCGTACCGGTTCCGGTGCCGGTGCCCGTACCGGTGCCGGTGTCCTGCGTCGTCGACTCGGCCTCGGGGTCGAACTTGCCGGTGATCTTGTCGACGGCGCCCTTGCCGACGATCGGCTGGTGCGTCCCGTACGGGTAGTCCGGGTAGAGCTCCGCGATCTCGTCCGGCTTGAGGCGCGTGGCCATCAGGGAACGGTCGATCTCGTCCTGCATGTTGCCGCGCAGGTCCCAGGCCATGGCCTTGAGCCAGGCCACCGAGTCGACCGGGGTCCAGGGCTCGATGGTGTAGTCGTTGGTGAGGGCGAGCGCCGCGTACTCGACGGAGATGTCGGACGGGGCACGGTCCTTGAGGTACGCGTTGACGCCCTCGGAATAGGCCTGCAGGTTCTTCTTGGTGTCCGCGGACAGAACCTTGTCGTATTCCTCCTGCGCGACCCGGCGCCAGCCGAGGGTGCGGAGGAAGGCGTCGGTGTCGACCTGGCTCTTGCCGAACATCTCGGAGAGGCGGCCGGCCGTCGTGTGGCGGCGGACGTCCATCTCGTAGAAGCGGTCCTGCGCCTGGACGTAGCCCTGGGCGCGGAAGAGGTCGGCCTCGTTGTCGGCGTAGATCTGCGGGACCCCGTAGGAGTCGCGCTTGACCTCGACGGGCGCGGAGAGCTTGTCGAGCTTGAGGGTGCCGGTGGTCTGCGGGTACGAGCCCCGGACGGTGTCGACGCCCCAGTACGCGCCGTATCCGACGCCCGCGACCAGCGCGAGAACCAGGGCGAGGACGATCAGACGGGCGCGCCGCCCCTTCTTCTTGGCAGGGGGCGCGGTCGTGTTGGAGGGCATCGCTGTCCTTCGAGGGGCAGGGTGGTCCTGGAGTACAGGGTGGTCCTGGAGTACGGGAGCAACCTTAGGCGCAGCGCCCGGAGGCCCCGGACGCGGTATCAGGAAGAGAACCGTACCCACCCGTACTGATGTGCGATCAGTCATCAAGAAGGCGTCAAGAACACGTTAAAGATTAGGTAAGGTAACGAAGTACCTGTGTTCAGCGTCGGAGGAACGATCCGGCAGCGGACCGGGCTGCGCCCGAGGGGAAGGAACGGCCACTGACTGTCCACCAGCTCAATGAACTCCTGCTCATCTGCTCGCTCGTCCTGCTCATCGCTGTGGCGGCGGTGCGGATCTCGTCCCGGAGCGGGCTGCCCAGCCTGTTGCTCTACCTCGGGATCGGGGTCGCCATGGGACAGGACGGCATCGGCAACGTCGCCTTCGACAACGCCGAACTGACCCAGGTGATCGGCTATGCCGCACTGGTGGTGATCCTGGCCGAGGGCGGCCTGGGCACCAAGTGGAAGGAGATCAAACCCGCGTTGCCCGCGGCGGTCATGCTGTCGACCGTCGGCGTCGCGGTGAGCGTGGGCATCACGGCGACGGCCGCTCACTATCTCGTCGGCCTGGACTGGCGACAGGCCCTCATCATCGGCGCCGTCGTCTCCTCCACCGACGCCGCCGCCGTCTTCTCCGTGCTGCGCAAGGTGCCGCTGCCCAGCCGCGTCACCGGCGTCCTCGAAGCCGAGTCCGGCTTCAACGACGCCCCCGTCGTCATCCTGGTCGTCGCCTTCTCCACCGTCGGACCGATGGACTCGTGGTACGTCCTCGTCGGCGAGATCGCCCTGGAACTGGCCATCGGCGCCGCCGTCGGCCTGGCCGTCGGCATCGTCGGCGCCTTCGGACTGCGCCGCATCGCCCTGCCCGCCTCCGGCCTCTACCCGATCGCCGTCATGGCCATCGCCATCACCGCGTACGCGGCCGGAGCGATCTCCCACGGCTCCGGCTTCCTGGCCGTCTACCTGGCCTCGATGGTGCTCGGCAACGCCAAGCTGCCGCACGCCCCCGCCAACCGGGGCTTCGCCGAGGGACTCGGCTGGATCGCCCAGATCGGCATGTTCGTCCTGCTCGGCCTGCTCGTGGCCCCGCACGAGCTGCTCAACGACTTCTGGCCGGCCATCATCATCGGCTTGGTCCTCACCATGGTCGCGCGCCCCATGGAGGTCTTCGTCAGCCTCCTCCCCTTCCGCATCCCCTGGCAGGAACAGGCCCTGATGTCCTGGGCCGGCCTGCGCGGAGCGGTCCCGATCATCCTCGCCACCATCCCGATGGTGTCCGGGGTCACGGGCAGCGAGCGGATCTTCAACATCGTCTTCGTGCTGGTCGTCGTCTACACCCTGATCCAGGGCCCGACCCTGCCCTGGCTGGCCAAGGCCCTCAAGATCGGCCACCGGGCCGAGGCCGACGACCTGGGTGTCGAGTCCGCGCCCCTGGAGCGGCTGCGCGGCCACCTGCTGTCCGTGGCGATCCCGGAGGGCTCCCGGATACACGGCGTCGAGGTCTCCGAGCTCCGGCTGCCCGCCGGGGCCGCCGTCACCCTCGTCGTGCGCGACGAGAAGAGCTTCGTCCCCGCCGCCTCCACCGTGCTGCGCCGGGGCGACGAACTGCTCGTCGTCGCCACCGACCCGGTCCGGGACGCCACCGAGAACCGACTGCGCGCGGTCGACCAGGGCGGCAAGCTCGCCGGCTGGCTCGGCTCCGGCGGTTCCACGGCCCTCGTCATCAAGGAACAGCAGGGCCCCTTCCGGAACCCGTTCCGGAAGGGCTCCGACTGAGCCCGCACGCCGCCCGGACGACAGCCCGGGCACCCCACGTCGCGAGGGCGCTTTCCCCCACGGGAGGGCGCCCTCTCCCGCTGTACCATGAAGGAACACTTGATCGAACCAACTCTGCCTGACGCAGAGCTGGCGCGACCGTATGGCGGCCGTGGCGTCTCCACCGTGGAGCCCGGTATCTACCGCAGTTCCGCGCAAGAGGACAGCTCTCGGCGACCCCGCGCCCCTGTGCACGGACCGCTACCAGGCGGCAGAAAGGCATGGACCGTGGCGTCCACGGTCGTCTCCGAGAAGCGGCCCGGTTACGGGCAGCTGCTGCGCACTCCCGGCGCGCTCTCCTTCCTCCTCCCCGGCTTCGCCGCCCGGCAGCCGTTCGCGATGCTGACCATCGGCATCGTGCTGCTCGTCCAGCACACCACCGGCTCCTACGGCAGCGCCGGTGCCGTCGCCGCCGTGACCGGTGTCTCGATGGCGCTGTTCGCCCCGCAGGGCGGCAAGCTCGCCGACCGCTTCGGCCAGCGGGCCGTCCTGCTGCCCGGCGTGCTCGTGCACTCCGCTTCCGTCTCCCTTCTCGTCGCACTCGCTCTCGCGGGCGCCCCGATGTGGGCCCTGTTCCTCGCGGCCGTCCCCGCCGGTGCCTCGGTGCCGCAGGTCGGACCCATGGTCCGGGCCCGGTGGGCGGCCATCCTCGGGCGCACCTCCCCGGGCGAGGAGTCCGCGAAGGGCCTGTCGCTGCTTCCGACGGCCGCCGCCTTCGAGTCGGTGACGGACGAGTTCACCTTCGTCATCGGCCCCGTCCTCGCCACCGCCCTGTGCACCGGCGTCCACCCGGCCGCCGGCCTGATCGCCGAGGCCTCGCTCACCCTGATCGGCGGCCTGTTCTTCGCCGCCCAGCGCGGCACTCAGCCCCCGCACGGTCTGGCCGCCGGCCAGGCCGACGCCGAGCCGCACCGCTCGGCCCTCTCGGTGCCCGGCGTCCGAGTTCTCGCCATCGCCTTCCTCGGTATCGGCTCGGTCTTCGGCGGAATGCAGGTCTCCCTTACCGCCTTCTCCGAGGAAATCGGCAACCCGGGCATCAACGGGGTGCTCTACGGCGTCTTCGCGGCCGGCAACATGCTCGCCGGTGTCGCCATGGGCGCCGTCGCCTGGAACATCGGCCCGCGCCGCCGGCTGCTCCTCGGCTACACCGGTCTGGCCATCACCGCCTCCCTTCTGTGGTCCGTGCACTCCGCCCCGCTGCTCGGGGCGCTCGGTCTGGTCGTGGGCCTCTTCATCGCCCCGGCGCTGATCACCGGCTACACGATCGTCGAGACCCTGGTCCCGGCCTCCGCGCGCACCGAGGCCTTCACCTGGCTGACCGGCGCCGTGGCGCTGGGCCAGGCCGGAGCCGTCACGGTCGCCGGACAGCTGGCCGACGCCCACGGCGCCAGCACCGGCTTCCTGGTGCCGCTGGGGGGCACCGTGCTCGCCTTGGCCACCCTGGTCGCCCTCCGCGGGCACCTGAAGCCCCGGGATTCGGGCCGGGTCACGGCACGTGGCATCGGTCACCGAGTTCCTGTGTCGGTGGACTGAACCGACGGAATACGTCACTATGGATCGTCGTTAGCACTCGATGAGTGTGAGTGCCAGGAGGAAGACAAGTGCCGACCTACCAGTACCAGTGCACCGAGTGCGGCGAGGGCCTCGAGGCGGTGCAGAAGTTCACGGATGACGCTCTGACCGAGTGCCCGAACTGCAAGGGACGCCTGAAGAAGGTGTTCTCCGCGGTCGGCATCGTGTTCAAGGGTTCCGGCTTCTACCGCAACGACAGCCGCGGCTCGTCGTCCAGCAGCACGTCGGCCTCGTCGAAGTCCTCTTCGCCTTCGTCGACCTCTTCGTCCACGTCGTCGACGTCTTCCTCGTCCTCCTCGGACTCGAAGTCCACGACCTCGTCGAGCACCTCGGCGGCCTGACCGCCGCTTCTGATCCATCCGATGCCCTGCCGCGCCGCGCGGTGGGGCATCGGGCGTTTGCCTCGCGGGCCGGCCGGTGGTCGGCGTGACCGGCCGCCCCGAGGCCTTTCTCGCCCGGCAATCGTGACTCTGGCGCACCTCTCTCCCACTGGTGTCGGACCTGGACGCGAGCGCGGAGACGGGGGACGGCGTCTCGCACACCGACGTACCGCGTGCTCGGCGGGGACGGAGAACGGCTGCGCGACGTGCTCTCCTCCGCGGTGGGGAGCACGGCCCGCGACCCTCGACCGGGACCGCCTGTGCACGCGGGTCCATGACGGATGGCATCCGGACATCGAACCGCCCTGATCACGCGAGCCGAGATGCCGGCCGGCCCGCGGGAACCGGACTGGCTCCAGCGTCACCGATGGCGCCCCGCGGCGGCAATCGCTCGCCAGGGTGAGGTAGTTATCCACAATCGCCGAGTTGTCCACAGGCTGGAGCGGGATCTCGACGGATGCGGGACGGTGAGCTCGGTTCGCCGGACGGTCCGGTGAACGGCTCGTCCACGACAGGCGGTTGCGCGATGACCACGGACTCCTGCTTCCCTCACACCCGCACCTCGGTCCCCGCACCCCGCGGGGTGCCGCCCTTCGATCCGCTGCGGGTGCGCGGCGCACGCCTCCGTCTGAGCCGGGCACTGCGGCGCAAGCGGCGGGCCCCCGCCGCGGTCCTGGCGATGACCGCCGCCGCGCTCGCGGCCACCGGCGCGACCGGCGCCGAGGGCCTGGCCCCTCACTCCCCGCCCCCGCCCGTGCGGGAACGGCACCGGCCGGCCCCCGTGCCACTGGTGTCCGCTCCGGTGCGGATCGCCGACGCCGAGACCGTACGGCTGCTGAGGCCGGGCGACCGGGTGGACGTGATCGCCGCGCCCGCGGCTTCGATGGGCGGCGGGGGCGAGGCCCGCGTCGTGGCCTCGGGCGCCCGAGTGACCGAAGTGCCCCGCCCGGGTGAGACGCGTGCGGACGGCGGGGCGTTGATCGTCCTCTCCGTTCCCCGGGAGACGGCGGCCGCGCTCGCCGGGGCGGGCATCTCCTCCCCACTGGCGGTGACACTGTGCTGATTCGCACTGACTGCCTGCCACCTTACCGTCCCGTGCGTACGGATTGGACGCCTCTGCGCCGGTCATGGCCTCATGGCTCCGCATACGGCAGCACACGCGACGAAAGGCACTTCGGTGGCCGAGAAGAAGCAGAGCTTGATGGGAGGCTTCAAGGCCTTCCTGATGCGCGGGAACGTGATCGACCTGGCGGTCGCCGTCGTGATCGGTGCCGCGTTCACCAGCATCGTGAACTCGGTGGTCAAGGGGGTCATCAACCCACTCGTCGGCGCGTTCGGCACGAAGGATCTGGAGAGCTACCGGTCCTGCCTCAAGGGCCCGTGCGTCGTGGACCAGGCAGGGAACGCGGTCAGCGGCATCCCGATCATGTGGGGTCTGGTCCTCAGCGCCGTCCTCAGCTTCCTGATCACGGCGGCCGTCGTGTACTTCCTGATGGTCCTGCCGATGGCCAGGATCCTCGCCAAGCGTGCCGCGCACGACAAGCTGAAGGAAGGCGTCCAGGAGACCCTGGAGGTCAGCGAGCTGGAGGTACTCAAGGAGATCCGCGACCACCTGGTCGCGCAGCGCGGTCCGATCACGGGGACCGGGACCGGCTCGGACGGCGGTGCCGGCGGAGGGACGGGGACGCACCCCACCTCCTGACCGGCGGCTCGCGCCGGTGTCAGAGGTGGTGCGGCGGCTTCTCGTCGAGGAAGCGCGCGAGGTCGGCGGCGCTGTCGTCGCCGGCCGGAGGCCGCTCGCCCCAACCGCGGTCCGTGTCGTCCGCGGACTGCTGGTCCAGCGGATCGTCGAAGATCAGTTTCGGCCTCGGCCGTGACGCGGGTACGGAGCCGGTCCGATTCTCTGCTCGCGGACCGTGGGCGGGGGCGGTGCTCATGTTCTCAGGGTACGCCCGGCCACCCGCCCCGACCGGGCCCGATCCGCGGGCGCGCGCTCACCGGTCCTTCGGGTCGAGCAACCACAGGCCGAGGACCACGAGGAACGACAGGACGAGGAAGCCGGCCCCCCACCAGGCGGTACCGGTGTTCCCGGTCATCCATTCCTCGACGACGATCGTCAGGCCCCACAACTGGCCGACGACCACGGTGAGGGCGAGGACCAGGCGGGCGGAGAGCTTCGAGGACCGCTCGGGTTCCTGCTCGGAGCCGGCACCGGGTCCGGGACCGGTGTGCCGGATCCGCGGGTCCCCGTAGCCGCTGGTGGGGCGGATCTGGGGGTAGCGCTCGTGGACCGGTCGGTTCAGCCGGGGCTCGGCACTGCCGGGGGTGTAGGCGGGCCGCGGTTCGGTGTCGCGTGGCGGGTCGGGGGCGCCCGGGTCCCTGGGGAACGGGGTGTCGGTCACGTCCGCTCGCTCCTCTCGGCGCCGGTGCCGCCGGGGCAGAAGCGGAAGGCGTTGTCCTGCTCGCGGCACAGCCCTTCCTCGGCGCTCTCGCCCGAGCGGGCGGTGCCGATGGCCCACACGCTGCCGTCGATCCGCTCGATCAGCACGACCTTCGGCAGGGGCCGCGGGGGCGGGCCCTGGGCGACCCCTCCCGTGCGGGGGTCGAAGATGCCCTCGTGGCAGGGGCAGTACAGCTCGCCCTCGCTGCCTCGTTCCTTGCGCCACAGGACTGCGCAGGCCAGGTGGGTACAGACGGCCGAGTAGCCCCGCAGGGTGCCGTCGGTCATCCGGACGGCGATGGCCCGGTCCTCGTCACCGGGGTAGCGGAAGGCGAGGGATTCACCGGGCTGGAGACGGTCGGCGACCTTCTTCGGTTCGGGAGGAGTGGCGCTGTCGCCGTGCCGGTGCAGGATGCCGGAGGCCACCCCGATCCCTCCGACGGCCAGGCCGCCGGAGACGGTGGCGACGATCCGCAGGTAGTCGCGGCGGGTGGAGAGGGAGTCGGCGGCGATCCGGTCGCGGAGCGCCTGGTGGGCCGCGTCGGTCCGGTCCGGGTCCGGGCCGGAGTCGGCGGGTGGCTGTTCGGTGAGACTCATCGGACATCCACTCCGTTGACTTCGACGATGGGCAGGCCGCCGGGCACGGGCCACTGGACCTTGTCGGCCGGGACGACCATCGCGACTCCGGTGGCGATGGTGGTGGCTCCGAAGGTGAAGGAGTCCGCGACCTGCACGCCGGGGCGTTCGGCGCGGAGTTCGTCGAGGGTTCCGTAGAAGAGGGCGCCGGTGGGGCAGACGGTGGCGCACATGGGGGCGAGACCGTAGGCGGTGCGGTCGTAACAGAGGTTGCACTTCATCTGGAGCTTCGCCTGGAGGTCGATCTTCGGGACTCCGAAGGGGCAGGCGTTGACACAGTTGGCGCAGCCGATGCAACGGGTGGTGTCGGCCTGCTGCACCACGCCGTCGGCGGTCACCAGGATCGCGTCGGCGGGGCAGACCTCGGCGCAGGGGGCGACCGGGTCCTCGCAGTGCATGCAGACAGTGGGAAGGGAGGCGACCGAGTGCCCCTCGTCGGTGTAGTCGAGGTGGATCATCGACTTGCCGCGGTGGGAGTCGCATTCGCGGCAGGCGGAGACGCAGGCCTGGCAGCCGATGCAGCGGCCCGGGTCGATGAAGATCGTGCGTCCCATCATGTGCGGCGTCAGCTCCTTTCCGAGGTGCCACGGCCCTGGGGGGACGTAGGCGGAAGGGGGTCGACGCGGGACACCTGGGCCTCCGGATAGGCGAGCCGGCCGGGGCCGGTGGGTGGCGCGGGAACGTCGTCGACCTTCTCGGCGGCCTCGATGCGGGCGGCGCAGACCTTGTACTCGGGGATCTTGGAACGGGGGTCGAGGGCATCGATGGTCAGCGCGTTGGCTGCAGTCGGCACAGGCCAGTGGTACGGGATGAAGACGGTGTCAGGGCGGATCGCGTCGGTGACCAGAGCGGGGAAGACCTCGCTGCCACGGCGGGTGACGACGCGGACCGGGTCGCCGTTGCGGAACCCGTGGGCGGGGTGGACCTCGACCCAGGGGCGGGGGGTCTGTTCGACGAGGGCGCCCAGGCGGCGGGTCTGGTTGCCGGAGAGGTAGTGGGCGACGGTGCGTCCGGTGGTGAGTGAGAAGGGGAATTCCTCGCTGTACGGGTCCATGGGCGGGTGCCATTCGACGACCTGCATATGGATCTTGCCGTCGGGGTGGTAGGACCGGCCGTCCTCGAAGAGACGGGGGGTGCCGGGGTGGTCGACGGAGGGGCACGGCCAGACGATGCCGCCGGTCTCCTCCAGCCGTTCGTAGGTGATGCCGGAGTAGTCGTTGACCGTGCCGGCCGACGCGACGCGCAGTTCCTCGAAGACGGAGCGCGAGTCGGGGAAGTCGAACTTGTCGCCGGCGCCGAGCCGGCGGGCCAGTTCGCACATGACCCAGGTGTCGGTGCGGACTCCGGCGGGCGGTTCCTGGGCCTTGTTGTGCTTGACGACCCGGGCCTCGGCGTTGGCCATGACGCCGTCGTCCTCGGCCCAGACGGTGACGGGAAAGACGACATGCGCGTTGGCGGCGGTCTCGGAAAGGAAGAAGTCGAATTGAGCGTGGAATTCGAGGGTGTCGTAGCCGTCCTTCACGGTGGCGTAATGGGGAAGGGAGACAAAGGGGTTGTTGCAGATGCCGATGAGGCCGCGGATCTCGTGGCGCTGCATCTGCCAGACCATTTCCATCATGGAGGTGCCGGCGGGCGGGAGTTCGGACTCGTCGATGCCCCAGATCTCGCAGATCTGACGGCGGTGTTCGGGGTTGGTCATGGAGCGGCCGCCGGGCAGCAGGTCGGACTTCTGGCCGTGTTCGCGGCCTCCTTGGCCGTTGCCCTGGCCGGTGAGGGTGCCGTAGCCGGCGCCGGGGCGGCCGATGTGTCCGGTGGCGACGCACAGGTTGATGATCGACAGGCAGTTCTCGACGCCCTGGGAGTGGTGTTCGACGCCGCGGGCGTGCCAGGCCATGGCCTTGCCGGCACCCGCGAACACCCGGGCGACCCGCACGATCTGTTCTTCGGGGATGCCGCAGATCTCGGCGGCGCGGGCGGGCGGATAGCCGGCGACGGTCCGCTTCACCTCGTCCCAGCCGGTGGCGTGGGCGGCCAGGTATGCCTCGTCGGTGAGGCCCTCGGCGACCACGACGTGGAGGACGGAGTTGAAGAACGCGGAGTCGGTGCCGGGTTTGAGGGCGACGTGGATGTCGGCGGTGCGGGCGACGGCCGTCTCGCGCGGGTCGACGATGATCAGGGTGGCGCCGCGGTCCCGGGCTCCCCACACGTACTGGGTCATCACGGGGAAGCACTCGCCGACGTTGGAGCCGGCGATGAGCAGGCAGTCGGTGAGGAGCATGTCGGAGAACGGGTTGCCGGCCCGGTCGATGCCGAAGGCGAGCTTGTTGGCGCCGGCGGCGGAGACCATGCAGAGCCGGCCGTTGTAGTCGACGTGCCGGGTCTTGAGGGCGACCCGGGCGAACTTGCCGACGAGGTAGGTCTTCTCGGTGTAGAGGCTGGCGCCGCCGAGCAGGCCGAAGGCGTCCTTGCCGTACTCGGTCTGGATGCGGCGGATCTCGGCGACGGTGAAGTCGAGGGCCTCGTCCCAGCCGACTTCGCGGAAGGGCTGGTCGCGGTTGTGCCGCATCAGTGGGGCGGTGAGCCGGTCGGGGTGGTTGACCTGCTGGTAGGCGTTGATGCCCTTGGGGCAGAGGCGCATCCGGTTGATGTCGTGGTTGCGCGGTTCGACGCCGAAGACCTTGCCGCCGCGGTCGACCCGGAGATACATGCCGCACTGCACGCCGCAGAAGCAGCAGTGGGTGGGGACGAGGGTCTCGCCGTTCTGGTCGGCGTGCCAGCGGTCCGCGGGGATCCCGCCGGCGTCGCGGAATTCACGGGTGCCGGGCGGGGCGACGGACGGGTCAAGGGGCACTGGGGAGGTCACTTGTAGCCCTTCTTGACGTGCGCGAGGTAGGCGTTGCCCCGCAGGACGCGCTTGCAGCGGGGGCAGTACTCGGCCCAGGTGTCGAAGTCGAGCCTCAGGTCGCGCATGGTGCCCTGGAGGTTCTCGACGTAGGAGGTGGTGTCGATGGGCTGTCCGCAGCGGCGGCAGGCGAGCAGGCCCGCGCCGGAGCCGTCGGCGGCGAGCGTGCCGTCCTTGCGGCGGGCGGTGTACTTGAACAGCTGCATGCCGACGGCGGCGGGCCGCTGGACGATGTGGAAGAACTTCCCGAAGGGGATGTAGATGAGGGTGAAGACCACCGCCACCATGTGCAGGATCGCCAGGAACTGGTAGCCGCCACCGTGCAGGAAGATCGAGGAGAAGGTGAGCAGCAGACCGGTGACGGAGATGACGATGAGGGCGATCAGCGGGACCAGGTCGTACCCGAAGCGCTGGCCGGTGATGGCGCCGCGGTCCTTCATACGGCGCCACAGGAAGTAGCAGGCGCCGGGAATGACGAGGACGGCGGCGATGTCCAGGCCGTGGAACATGAGCCAGCCGACGACGTTCAGCGAGTCGAAGCCGATGATCTTGAAGCTCCAGATACGCATCTCGTAGCCGGGGCCCGAGCCGGTGGACGAGGTGAAGGTGAACCAGCCCCAGGTCAGCGGGAAGGTGATCAGGGCGGCCAGGACGCAGCCCCAGAAGATCAGTTGGTGGGCGGCCCAGCGGCCGTGGGAGCGGGCGCCGAGGAACTTCTGGAAGCCGAGGTAGGTGGCGATCATCCGGGGCAGGGCGGTGGGTGCCTTGCGGAAGTTCCGGGGGGAGAAGAAGGCGCGCCAGCCCTGGGTGAACAGGCGCCTGGCGCCGGGGGCGGAGACCCAGACGGTGTAGCGGTAGGCGACGCCGAAGGCGAGGAAGACGGTCGCCACCGCGTATGGGAGGAGGGCGGAGTCGAAGTCGCGGAGCAGCCGGCTGCCGAAGACGATCGCGAGGATCAGCAGGACGGAGACGGCGACCCCGGCGAGGGTGGCCCGGCGGCGCACCTGCGCGGGGGTCTGCGGTGGCCGGTCCCCCGGGATCGGCGGGGATGCGGCCGGGGCGGGCGGGGGCTCTGCGGAGGCCTGCTGGGGCTCGATCACGCGGCCACCTTAGGGCGGCAGATCACCCTTTCGCCCGATTTGCGATTCAGTTGGGTGAGCGCGGGAGCTCAGACGGCGTACAGCCCGTGGGCCTGGAAGACCGCCCGTGCGGCATTCAGCTGGCCGGGGGTCGGCGTCGGGAGGTGACGGAGGGGGAACGGCTTGGCGAGTGCCCGCCATTTCGCCTCACCGAGCTTGTGAAAGGGGAGAATGTCCACACGGGAGACATTGCCGAGGCCGCCCGCGAAGGCGGCGACTCCCTCGATGTTGGCGGGGGCGTCGGTCAGTCCGGGGACGAGGACGAAGCGGACGTGCACCTCCTTGCCGAGGCCGGCGAGACGGCGGGCGAAGTCCAGGGTCGGCTGGACCGGCCGGCCGGTGACCTTCTTGTACGTGTCCGGGTCCCAGGACTTGATGTCGAGAAGCACCAGGTCGGTGTCGCGCAGCAGGGCGTCGGTGGCGCGGGCGCCGAGGAAGCCCGAGGTGTCGAGGGCGGTGTGCAGTCCGAGTTCGTGCTTCATGCGGTGCAGCAGTTCGCCGGTGAAGACGGGCTGGAGCAGGGGTTCGCCGCCCGAGACGGTGGCCCCGCCACCGGAGACCGCGATGAAGCGGGTGTACTTGCCCGCTTCGGCGATCACGTCGTCGGCGGAGGTGCGGGTGCCGTCGCGCATCCGCCAGGTGTCGGGGTTGTGGCAGTACAGGCAGGTCAGCGGACAGCCGGAGAGGAAGGCGACGAAGCGGGTACCAGGGCCGTCGACGCCGGTGGACAGGTCCCAGGAGTGCAGGAATCCCGAGGAGGTCCGGTGGGTCGCCGCGGCGGCCGGGGTGGCCGGAGGGGCGGGTAGGGGCGGCAGGTCCGAGCCGGTGAGTGCGGCGGCCATGGCAGGGCCTCCTGTCCAAAGAGGAGCGAAGAGACGTGCGGAGACATGAGGGGGAGGTGCGCGCGGCTCCGGGGCCCGGGTGAGGGTGAGGGATACGGGCCCCGGAGACCGCGCGGTCGGCGGGGAGCCGGAGTGCGGGACCGGCCCCGGGATCAGAGGGAGCCGTGGAAGGTGCGGTTCAGGACGTCGAGCTGCTGCTCGCGGGTGAGCCGGACGAAGTTCACCGCGTATCCGGAGACCCGGATGGTGAGCTGCGGATGGTTCTCCGGGTGTTCCATGGCGTCCGTCAGCACCTCGCGGTTGAGGACGTTGACGTTCATGTGGAAGCCGTCGCCGGCCGTGTAGCCGTCGAGGACACCGGCGAGGTTGGTGATCCGTTCCTCGGGGGTGCGGCCCAGGCCGTCGGGGGTGACGGTGCTGGTCAGCGAGATGCCGTCCTCGGCATGCCGGTACGGGAGTTTGGCGACGGACAGGGCCGAGGCGACGTAGCCGTGGGTATCGCGGCCGTTCATCGGGTTGGCGCCCGGGGAGAACGGTTCGCCGGCGCGGCGGCCGTCTGGGGTGTTCCCGGTCTTCTTGCCGTAGACGACATTGGAGGTGATGGTCAGGACGGACTGGGTGTGTTCGGCGTTCCGGTAGGTCGGGTGTGCGCGCACCTTGCGCATGAACTCCTCGACGAGCCGGACTGCGATCTCGTCGGCGCGGTCGTCGTTGTTGCCGTACGCCGGATAGTCGCCCTCGATGTCGTAGTCGGTGACCAGGCCGGTCTCGTCGCGCAGGGCGGTGACCCGGGCGTACTTGATGGCGGACAGCGAGTCGGCGGCGACCGCGAGGCCGGCGATGCCGCAGGCCATGGTGCGGCGTACGTCGCGGTCGTGGAGGGCCATCTCGACGCGCTCGTAGGCGTACTTGTCGTGCATGTAGTGGATGACGTTCAGCGCGTGGACGTACACGCCGGCCAGCCAGTCCATCTGTGCGTCGAGCTTGCGCAGCACCTCGTCGTAGTCGAGTACGGAGGAGGTGACGGCGCCGGTGTCGGGGCCGACCTGGAGGCCGGACCGCTCGTCGCGGCCGCCGTTGATCGCGTAGAGGAGGGTCTTGGCGAGGTTCACCCGGGCGCCGAAGAACTGCATCTGCTTGCCGACGGGCATCGCGGAGACGCAGCAGGCGATGGCGGTGTCGTCGCCGAAGCGGGGCCGCATCAGTTCGTCCGACTCGTACTGCACGGAGGAGGTGTCGATGGAGACGCGGGCGCAGAACTCCTTGAAGCCCTGAGGGAGTCGCGGCGACCAGAAGACGGTCATGTTCGGCTCGGGGGCCGGGCCGAGGTTGTACAGGGTCTGCAGATAGCGGAAGGAGGTCCGGGTGACCAGCGGACGGCCGTCCTCGCCGATGCCGGCGAGGGACTCGGTGACCCAGGTCGGGTCGCCGGAGAAGAGTTCGTCGTACTCGGGGGTGCGCAGGAAGCGGACGATACGCAGCTTGATGATGAAGTCGTCGACGAGTTCCTGGGCCTGCTCCTCGGCGATGTGCCCGGCAGCGAGGTCGCGCTGCAGATAGACGTCGAGGAAGGTGGAGGTGCGGCCGAGGGACATCGCGGCGCCGTTCTGTTCCTTCACGGCGGCGAGGTAGGCGAAGTACAGCCACTGGATGGCTTCGTGGCCGGTGGTGGCGGGGCCGGAGATGTCGTGGCCGTACGCGGCGGCCATGGTCTTCAGCTCGCCGAGGGCGCGGATCTGCTCGGCCAGTTCCTCGCGCAGCCGGAGGGTCTCCTCCAGGGAACGGTCGCCGGCGGGAAGGGAGTCGAGCTCGCTCTTCTCCTCCCGCTTCACCTCGACGAGGCGGTCGACGCCGTAGAGGGCGACGCGGCGGTAGTCGCCGATGATGCGGCCGCGGCCGTAGGCGTCGGGGAGTCCGGTGACGACGCCGGCCTTGCGGGCGGCGAGGATCTCGGGGGTGTAGGCGTCGAAGACACCGGCGTTGTGGGTCTTGCGGTACTCGGTGAAGACCTTTTCGAGCCGCTCGGAGACCGGGTAGCCGTAGGTCCGCAGGGCGCCGGCGACCATGCGCCAGCCGCCGTTCGGCATGATCGCGCGCTTGAGCGGGGCGTCCGTCTGGAGACCGACGATCAGGTCCTTGTCGCGGTCGATGTAGCCGGGGGCGTGGGCGGTGATGGTGGACGGAATGTCGTACGCGACGTCGTACACGCCCTTGGCCCGCTCCTCCGGGAACTTGTCCGTGATCGTCTTCCATACGGCGCGGGTCCGGTCGGTGGGGCCGGCGAGGAAGGAGGCGTCGCCTTCGTAGGGGGTGTAGTTCTGCTGGATGAAGTCGCGGACGTCGATGGCGTCCCGCCAGAGGCCGCCTTTGAAGCCCTTCCAGGCCCGCTCGTTCACCGTGCATTCCGCAGGGGTCGCCGTCACAGCCGCACCGCCTTCTCGCTCTCGATCGCTGTCGCGTCGCCCTGTCGCCCCGTCGTCGCACCGGTGTGGTGGAGCACCGATGGGCCGAGGGACCGGTGGCCCGCAGGGGTGCGGGTGCGCGGGGGCGAGGACGCTCGCTCCAGCTCGTTGCCTGCCTCCATTGCACTCCGGTGGAGCGGGCAAAGGGGGCGGCATTGGGCACCTGTGGAAGGCCGTTGGTCCTGTTCCGGACCTGTGCGAAGGCCCCGCATGGGTGGGGCCGTTCGCGGACCGGTCGCGACGGCTGGGGGGCGGGGGCGGGGGGAAACGCCGAAGCGGGCCGGGGCGGGTGTGTTACCCGTCCCGGCCCGGACCGGCCGGCGTTGCCCCGCAAGGAGCGTCAGCTGGGAGCCTCGGCGTTCTTGCGGGCGTAGAACCACCAGGCCACGACCACACAGCTGAGGTAGAAGGCGACGAAGCCCCACATCGCGCTGGTCACGGCCACCGAGCCGAAGAGGGCCGGGATGAAGAAGAAGCCATAGGCGGCGATGGCCGAGGTGAAGCCGGTCACCGCGCCCGACTCCATCTCCGCCTGCTTCAGGGCCCCGGCGTACTCCGGGGTGCCTTCGGTCAGCCCGTTCAGGCTGGTGGTGCGGAAGATCACCGGGATCTGGCGGAAGGTCGAGCCGTTGCCGATGCCCGAGAAGAAGAAGGCCGCGAGGAAGCAGAGGAAGAAGCCGGGGAACGAACCGCCGTCACCACCCGAGGGAGGAAGGAAGGAGATGACACCGCCGATGGCGGCCGCCATGCCCACGAAGGACAGGATGGTCACGCGCGCGCCACCCCACTTGTCGGCGATCCAGCCGCCCGCCCACCGGGAGAGAGCGCCGACCGCCGGGCCCATCCAGGCGTAGGTGGCGACGGAGTAGTCCGGGAAGGTGGTCTTGATCAGCATCGGCAGGGCGGCGGCGAAGCCGATGAAGGAGCCGAAGGTGCCGACGTACAGCCAGGTCATCAGCCAGGTGTGCTTGCGCTTGAAGATGATCTTCTGCCGGCTGAACGGGGTGGAGGCCACCTTCAGGTCGTTCTGCCCGAACCAGGCGACGGCGGCCAGGACGAGGAGGACCGGCACCCAGATGAAGGCCGCGTTCTGGAGGTGGACGGCGGTGCCGTCGGCCTTGTGCTGGGCCGAGCCGATCGCGATCACCGACCAGGTGATGACGATCGGAGTGAGGAGCTGGACGACGGAGACGCCGAGGTTGCCGAGACCGCCGTTGATGCCGGCCGCGCTGCCCTTCTTCGCCTTGGGGAAGAAGAAGCCGATGTTGGCGAGGGAGGACGCGAAGTTGGCGCCGCCGATGCCGCAGAGGGCGGCGATGGCCACCATCACGCCGTACGGGGTGGCCGGGTCCTGGATCGCGATGCCCAGCCAGATCAGCGGGACGACCAGGACCGCCGTGGACAGGGCGGTGAACCGGCGCTGGCCGACCATCGGGCCGAGGAAGGTGTAGAAGATCCGGGCCGTGCCGCCGGTCAGGCCGGGGATGGCCGTCAGCCAGAACAGCTGGGAGGTGGAGTAGGAGAAGCCGACGTCTTTCAGGTTGGTCGCGGTGACCGACCACACCTGCCACACCACGAAGGCGACGAGCAGCGCGGGTACCGCGATCCACAGGTTGCGGGCGGCGACCCGTTTGCCGAAGGACTTCCAGAAGAGTTCGTTCTCCGGTTCCCAGTCCGTGATCGCCCTGCCGGGCCGGTACTGGTCCGTGTCGTACGAGACGGGTACGGGCCCGTCTTTGGTTCGGGTGCTGTGGATGACGGAACCCATGGCGCTTCCCTGACTTCCCTGAACATCCCCGGAACGGGGCTGGCTGTGCCCTTCCAGGCTCCGCTCGTGGACCGGGGGCCGTGAGAGCCGATCGACGCCGGGGGCGCGGGCGTTGGTCCTGGGAATTCCGGGACGTAGGACAGACGTTCGGGGACGGTCGGCTCGGGCAGGGCGGCCCGTGGGCGGGGACGGAAACCCCCTCGGGTACGGGGTCGGTCGGCCCTGGCGGTCCGGGGCGCGGCACCGGCGGCGTACGGGTGGATGCGTCGTCCCGGACGGGAGCGAGGCCCCCCTCCCCCGCTGCCGTGTGGGGGCCCCGGGAAAGGGACTTGTGGCCCAGGAAGGAGGGCCGGGCGGCGGGGTGGCCGGCCTTGGGGGCGGGCGTAACGTGAAACGTGGCACGGGGGGCCGTGACGGCGTACGACACCGGCGTCACGGCCCCGGTCCTCCGCTCAGGGAAGGGGCGTCAAGGGCTGCGGTCCCGGGTTGGAGGTCAAACGGTCAGGCCGGCCTCCGGGACGGCAGCCACGACGGCCCACCGGTCCGTGGGTCCGTCGGCCCGTCAGCCCACCGACCCGTCGGCGACCCCGCGACTCCACGACCCCGCGACCGAAGCCGGGCGCGCGCTTGTCCGTGGGGGCCCAACAGGAGTCCTGGAGCGAAACGCTCGCGCCGCGTGCGCCGGGGCGCGTGGGACTCTGCTGTTCCATGAGGGCATGACGCAGCCGCCCTTCCTCCCCCTCACCGCCCGGCCCCGCGACGAGGAGCACCGGGTCGCCACGCCGCTGGAGCTGTTCTTCGACCTCTGTTTCGTCGTCGCGGTCGCGCAGGCGGGGTTCGAACTCGTCCACGCGGTCGTCGAGGGACACACCGGCTCCGGGATCCTCAACTACCTGATGGTGTTCTGGGCCATCTGGTGGGCGTGAACCAACGCTCCAACACCTTATCGCGGGACGTCTGACCAGCGGGGACACATGCGCAAGGCCCCCGCCCATCCCCCGGACAGGTAGGGAACGGGCGGGGGCGGTTCAGGTGGTCGCCGCTTACGCGGTCAGGCCAGGATCGAAGTACCCAGGGCTGCGGAACAGGCCCATGAAGGTTCCGGGGCCGTGCCGCTCATCCAGCCACGCCCCCAGCGTGTACATGCCGCCGCTGATCATGGCTTCGAGAATCAGGGAGTGACACTCGCGCTCTTCCCCGGGGGCGAACTCCTCCAGGAAGTGCGCGTAGCGGCGGTTCACGCCCCGCTCGTAGCCTCTGAGGGACGCCACGTAGCGTGCCCTCTCCTCGCTCTCCAGGGCGCCCGCATCGCACGTGTCACCGTTCGACAGCGTGCCCGTCACGTCCCGGAACGCAAGCCCGCTGAGAGCGTCCGAGGGTTCCGACACGCCGAAGCGCTCCGCTGTGTGCCGAGCGATTGAACGCGCCTCTCTGTCACACGCGCCCTCCATGACGATCCCGAGATTTCGCGTGTGCCGACTTCCCTGCTTGTCGGCCGGCGAGTACGAATGCCCGTTGGTCCGGCGGAAGTTGATCCCGTACTGAGTGCGCACGGGCGCGCCCGCCACGTCCACGTACCGCCGACGCGAGCCGTAGTGAAGGCAGTCGTGCGCGTAGGCGCGCAGCAGGTCCAGAAGGGCCAGCGAGGGAGTCTCGGGGGTGCGGCCTCCCATGGGCCCGTACATGGTGATGACAGCCACCATCTGGAAGTGCCGGTAGCCCTGATCCGGATGGTGGAAACCGCCGAAAGCCCCGGCGCGCGAGGAGTCACAGCCGACCAACACGCGATCGAGCGGCAGCATTCGCCCGAGCCCGTACCCCGCGTACCGACGGCCAGCCAGCTCGACGCCAGCACGGAAGGAAGAGGTGCCGACTCCCAACTCCTCCCAGTTAGCGAGGAGTTCACTCAAGGGAAGGAACACGTGGTCCGGGTGCCTACTGGTGAGCGGGGAGGCATCGGCACGCATGGCTTCCAGCGCCGCCAGGGCCCGGGGGCCGGTCACCGTCTCGTTCGGGGCCAGCGCTGCTAACTCGCCACGCCCGCCTTGATGAGCTGAATGTGAGACTCCTGAATCCCTTCCGGGAGCGCGTCCGGGCTGAACCATTTCGCCTCCAGAATCTCGAAGCTGTCGAGCTTGATAGTTCCCCCCACGTGGAGCGCTTCGTAGGCGATCTCCACACGGAGTTTGTAGCCGCTGGTCACCTGAACCAGGCGTCCCGGGTGAACGGCGAGGCCGGTTTCTTCCCGGACCTCTCGAACGATGGTCTTGGGGAATTCCTCACCCTTGATCGCATAGCCGGTGGGCAGTCCCCACGGGCGATCGGCTGGCCACATGCGGTGCTTGAGCAGCAGAACCTCTCCTGCCTCGTTGCGCACCACGCCTGTCACGCCGACCATGAATTTGGCGTGCGCGAACCACAGCACCCGCCATTGCAGGGGGCCGCGAATGAGCTTCCATACGCGGGCAACAATTTTCTTCATACGCACCCTTTCGACAGGGCAAGCACGTCCGGCGCTTGCGACGATGGCTCAACCTATGCTGTGGGGTACTAGTTACGCCCAAGGATTCAAGGCCCACCCCTGCCGGGATTCCGAATAACGTGCTAGAGAGCATCGAATTTCGGCTTCGCCCGGCAGGGGCCCCGGCTCTTCGGTGTGGGGCGAAGAGCCGGGGCGACCCAGTGCGGCCTGAACTCCCCAGCGCAGGGCCGTACCGGGGCGGACCGGTCCGGCGGTAGACCTCGAAGAAAACCACCGGACCGGGACTTGGGCGCTCCGCCTACCTCCCGACGGACAGGCAAGAGGTAGGCGGAGCTGGACCGACCCGGCGGGACAAGGAGAAGAAGACCGCCGGTCCGGGGGTGCTCCGCGCGCTGTCGGGGGCGATGAACGCGCGGGGCGGGGCCGGTCCGGTGAGGAACCGCGACCAAACGAAACTCACCGGACCGGGGCTTAGGTGTCGAGACGCCGCACGACCGCCACGTCCGACCACTCACGGACGAACGTGGTGTGGGTGGCGTTCAAGCCCGTGTGGGTCATGACCGCGTCGCTGGCCGCGTCGAAGTCCGCAGAAGGCGCCAGCGTCCACCCACACCCAGGCGTCAGGCAGTGGGCTGTCATGGTCGCTTCGCTCTCCGGAGCCTTCGCGATCTTGTGCGCAGCGAACTGGAATACCGTCGTCATGCTCCCTCTCAGATAGCTGAGGGCAGTCGCTGACCGTGCTTGTTCAGCATGTGACGCCGGTAGAGGACTCGGGCGTCAACCTCCCCCGAGAAGTCCCCTCCCTTCCTGGCCTGATCCTGCCGCTTGCACAGGGTCTCGCAGACGGCACACAAGATCGGCCGCGCGTGGCCGATCTTGGCGTCAGGCTTGAGACTCATTCCGGACCCTCCTCGGTGCGTCGTCCAACTGACACCTAGTCAACGCGAGCCGACCAAGATCAGTTAACACAAAAGTGCCACATGCGCCGTGCATCTCAAGGGAGTTGGAGTGACGGCGTACAGGGCAACGTGGAGACTTGGCTACATGAGCGATTCAGCGCCCACCGCCGGACAGAACATCCAGGTACTACGCAAAACCCTCGGATGGAGGCAGGAGCACCTAGCGCGGCGAATGGGTATCTCGGCGTCGCTCCTCCGCAAGATCGAAGACGGCACACGCACGGCCACCCCGCCCACCGTGGCCCAAGCGGCAAAGGCCATGAACGTCACGACAGCCCGCATCTACGGAACGCCGTTCAGCGACCCTGGGGAAGCCCAAGGGCTCCTCGACGCGCTGCGGTCGACCGTGCGCCGGCACACGCTTCCCAGGGAGGACGTCCCCCCACTCGGCAAGCTTGCCGTCGACTTGGCAGACGCAGCCCAACTGCGCGCAGACACGCGCTACTTGGAGCTATTGCGTAAGCTTCCAAAGCTTCTGGAACAGGCGTCCGCCGTCGCGCTCCAGGCGGGCGGCGATGCGACAGCGTGGGGGCAGCTTGCCGACCTATACGGGTGCGCGTACGCAGTCGCCCACCGGCTCGGACAAGCCGACCTGTCCGACATGATCGTGAGCCGTCAGCAGTGGGCTGCACAGCGCACGTGGAACCCCGAGGCGGAAGCGGGGGCCGCATGGAATGAGGCGGGCACGTACCAGTCGGCGGGCGAGTACAGCGACGGGCTAGCGATCGTGGACCGGGCGATTGTTCGCTACGAGCAAGGCGGCCGTACGGGCACCCCTGAGGCGGCCGTAGCGCTCGGTTCTCTGCATCTTCGGGGCGTAGTGCTCGCCAGTCGCGCGAAGGACCACAACGCCTGGGCTGCCCACCACGAGCAGGTGAAGGTCTTTGCCGAACGCTTCCCGGGCGGCGATGTGTTGCGGCACAACCTCACCTTCGGCCCCGGAAACGCTGCGCTCTACGAACTAGCGGCACACGTTGAACTCGGGCGCCCCGACAAGGCATCAGAGATGGCAGAACCCTTGATGCGAACGCCACCCGCAGGGCTAGGCGCTAGCCGCATCGGACGACTGTGCATCGACACTGCCCGCGCCCGGCTCGACCTCAACGACATCCGGGGCGCAGAGGCAGCGTTGAAACGCGCCCACGAGGTCTCACCACAGATGGCGGAAGTCCACCCGATGGCACGCGAAGTACTGCGGGTGCTGTTCATTCTTCACCAGCGATCCCGACCGGACTTGATGAACCTTGCCAAGCGCTCGGGGCTAATGCCTGAACTGTAGTGGCACAGGCATATGACCGAGAAAACAAAGAAGCCCCTAGCACCTAGTGACGTCACTAGGTGCTAGGGGCTTTAGGGATTCGCGGGGGTACTCAGAAGATGTCTGGCGCGCTAACGGCGTTGAACGCATCGGCCCCCGCAGGGAGTCGACCTAAATCCCGGGCGAACGCAAGACGAAACGTCGAGAAAAGCGGATGTTCCTCCGCTTCGGCGTGGGAGGAAGAAGCCCGTGCAATCCGGTTGGCAAGCTCCGCCGTCGCGCTCTTGAGGATCACTTTCGCCGCCCCTCGTCGTCCGTGTTCTTCAGCAGCGAAGCAATCAGCGCGTCGAGGTCGTCGCCCTCGGGGTCGGCAGGCTTCGCGATGTGCCCCAGGGCGCTAAACCACTGCCCAACAAATCGGGCTAGCGGGTGGGCAACGTCAGCTTCACCGCGCCGCCCGGGAACGACAAGCCCGTCCGCGAGTATGCGGGCGATCGCTGCCCTGTAAAGCTCCCTGAGCGCTTCGCGGTCATCGTCTGGCACTGGAACGCCCCGGATGCCTCCGAGGGGCTTACGCGGCGCCTCAGCGGCCTTGCGGGACCGATACGCCTTGTCTCGACACGGCTTGCCGCAGTATTCACCGTGGGACTTCATTGGCTTGAACGACGCGCCACAAACTGAACAGCTCTTGGTCACCTGAAACCCTCCTTCCGTCGCCCCGAGCAAAGGGCTGCGCGACGCGTGCGTTTTTCGAGCTGGGGCCGGGATCGCCAGGACGCATTCCGTCGAACTTCTGACCCGATACCCGCCCCCGCGAAGCAAAGCTGAGGGCCGGAGAGGGCGCAGCAGCCTTTCTGAAGCACTCGAAGCCGGCTCACGCCTGACGGTCTTTCGACTCGCTAGCACGAAGACGAAGAGATCTCGACCTACTCATGCCCTGAAGATTCAATACAGCGATTGCACACAACCCGCTGAACACCACGTGCGCTCTCGGCGTCATCGCGCTGACGCTGATAGGCGACGCGCTCGCATCTTGCGCAATAGGTCGGCACGGTGTGCGGCAATCCAGCTGAGCGCTTGACACGCCCCTCCGCACGCATCCAAAGCGGGCGCATATGACTGGGCCATTCGTCCAGGTTTACCCCCACCCCCGGTATACCCCCCACCGGGTGCCACTCAAGTACCCCCCTAGGGGTTCGATGCCCCCTATCCACTTCGCGCGCCCACCGCTGTGCGATCAGATATGCAGCAACGTCAGCGGGAACGCGCACCCGAACGCCGGAAGGGACCGGCTTCCCATCAATGAGAAGTCCGGCCCCTACCTCGACGTACTTTGGTCGGGTGCTGTCCGTGAACAGTTCACCCAGCACCATTACGCAATGGCCATCTTGACGACCGCCGCCGCATTCGGAACGGCGATAGCCGCGCGCATGATGGCGCGAGCGCCGATACCATCCTTGAAGAAGCCCGCGTCCGAAGAGGTCTCAAAGCGCGCATCCTGCCGGATGACCGCGTAAATCTCAGAAGCGTCGTAGACAAGGACCGTGTTCGGATCCACGTACGGGGAAACCTTCACAGGAACCCCCAGGATGCTGCGCGAGACGCCGTCCGTACCGGAGCCTGCACCCGCGCTGAGAAGCTGACGCCCGGTCGTGTCCTTCAGCCCGAGGAGCTGAGCCCAACGGGTCGGGTTCATGACGACGACGCTGGGATTGGCCGAAACGTCTTCGAGCATTCCGAACGCCGCAGCGAACGGGGACAGGTCGGTCGGCTCATCGGTGAGCGCAAGGTTCTGGATTCCAGAGGTGTTAATGATTCCAGCGAACTCGTCGGCGCCCGCAGTGCCAGTAAGAGCCTGCTTGTCAAACCCCAGGGCAAGAGTGCGAAGCATGCTCTTGGAGATGGCGTTGAGCGAAACACCGTCCGAGTCGTTGACGAACTCGCTCGAAAGCATTTCAGAAGTGGCAATCTTCATGGGCTTCACGGTCAGAAGCTCAGCCGCAAAACCACCGGTCGGCAGATCGGCAAGCGGACCGACGAAGGCCGGGGTGAAGTCGGAAGTGACAACCGGCGTCTTCCACTCAGATGAATTAGTTGCGACTCGGTTAACGCCGCTGGAAAGCACGACCGAACTCGGCGCCATCAGGTCAATGAAGGACTTGCTGTGCTCCGCCGGAGTGAAAGCCCCGGCAGTGCCGGCAGAGGTTAGATTCCGAGACTCGGAAATCTTCGCGTGGAGGAGATCGCCTGCGGAAGCCTTACGCCCGATAGCTGAGCGCTCAGAGGGAGACTTCATAGCGAAAAGTGAAGCGGAGCGCTGAACGTCGTACGCGTTAAGCTCTGCACGCTTTTCATCCAGCTCCGCCCCTCGCTTCTCGCCAGACGCTTCGGCGGAACGAAGGTCATTTCGAAGCTGAGCGGCTCGCTCCGACTCGACGTACGCCTTACGGGCAGCGTCAATATCAATCTTGCTCATGTTTCCTCTTTCAAGTGCGCGGGCGCTCACGGTCGCGTCCGGGTACGCGGGGGTGTGAACAGGGCCAAGCTCAATGACCCGCATTGCGGTAACGGTGCGGTGCGGAAAATCGCCGCTGTAGTCCCACTCGTCGGCGTCAGCGATGAAAGTGAAAGAGGAGCCGAACACGTCGCCCCGTTTCACAAGCTCATGAACACTACGCCCAAGCTCCGTATCAGGAAGTTCGACAACGTAGTGAATGCCTGTGGAATCCACGTTTAGCTTAAGCGTGCCGGAGCGCGTGCGCCCAAGCACGTTGTCCGGATTATGGTTCCAGGTGGCAAGCACGTCGTCGCCAGCGTTAGACCATGCGTTGGGTGCGATCGATTCTGTGAACGCGCCAATCGTGGTAGGCGAGTTAAAAACGACGGCATACCCGCTCAGCTTTCGGACACCGTTCGCGTCGAGCGGCTGTGGCGCCGCCCTGGTTTCAATATCAAGCAAGCTGACTCCCTTCTCAGTGGCAGCTTGAATGGGTGCCTGCATGGGAAAACAAAAAGCCCCCTTCCAGGGAGCTACCAAAACGCGCTGCCACACGCGAAATGGAGGCTCGACCCGGAAGGGGGCTGACTGTGAGCATTGGCCTGAGTATCAAGGCCACCGGCACACGGCGGGTTCATGGGGGCGGGGAATCGTGGCAGTCCCGCAGGGGCGTAAGCACCCCTCTACCTATATGAAGGGAGTCGGTGACCAGCGAGCCACGGCGGCGGGTGACGTTGTGACGAAATGACTCGGACCCTGGATTACCCTATAAGTTTTCTATGTGTGTTCTGAAAACAAGTCACTTCGTCACTACGTCACATACCGCAGGTCAGAAGCCTGCCGCTGCGTGGCGCTGCACAAGGCATACAGAAGCCCCCGACCGGCAGAACGGTCGGGGGCTTGCCTGTGGACTACACGTTCAGAGCTTCCGGGCGTTCCGCCTGCTTTCGCGCCCAGCGGCGCTGCATGGTCTTGCGTGAGCCTTCAAGAACGTCTTCCGACATGCCGTCTGTGTCGCGCCAGTCCAGCACCAGCCGTTCAGCGATCGGAGTCCTATCGCCTTTGTATTTCGCGGGCAGAATGGTCACGCTCTTCAGAGCTGCCGACAGAAGCGCACGTTTCCCTTCCAATCCCTCCGATTCCCACAGCACCGCCAACGCTTCGGAACTCATGAGAGGCGTGAGATTCGCACCCTTACCCAATTCCGTCAATTCGGCTTTCAGTGAGGCGATCTGAGCGTCCAAGTCTTTCCGCAGAGCGTCGTACTGAATTTCCTCCATCCCGCCGACGAAGAACTCCTTATTCAGGCGAAATTCACGGCTAACCGCACTGTCCAGTGCTGCCGAAACCGCCCGCTTTCGCGCCTCCTTCTCCGGATCTTGATAGTTCAAGAAGCGGCGCGCAATGTTGTGAATTGTGGGACTTTCAGGACTCAGCCTCAACACGTGATTGATCCACAGCATCCCCATTGCGTCGTCAATCCGGGTCCGCTCACTGGCTACACCCTTACAGACAGACGGACCCTGACTGATTCGAGCCTGGCAACGGTAATTGCGCCCGCCATTCCCCATGGGCCCCTTACAGTGCGGGCAGCGAAGAATTCCCGTCATAATGGTCGATGCCTTGCGAATACCGCGCGTGCGGTCACCAATCGTGGTTCCTGGACGGCTTCGCCCGCTGATCAGTTCATTGATACGAACCCACTCGGCGTACGTGACGACGCCGTCACCACAACTGATCGGATGCCCGTCCGTCCCCATAAGCGGTTCCCCGCCCCGGTGCCACTTGTCGAGCGGCTGGCCAAATTCGTCGGTGGAACGTTCGCGGTTCGGGATGAGCCCAGCCCAGGAGGGTGAATGTGCGAGGTGAATTATCGTCTGCGCACGCCACTGCTTGCCCTTACGGGTCCGGATATTCTCCTTGTTCAACTTCTCTGCAATCTCCGTGGGCGTCGCAGATTTGAGCAACAATTCTGCAATTCGCCTTGACGTCGGGTACTCCGCTGCCTCGTGGAGAAGTTTTCCACGCAGGCAATAGAGGCCATACGGCGTGACACCTCCCATCCATTTGCCCTCGGACTTGTGCGCGTCCATCCCATTCTTCGTGCGGAGAGCGATGTCCTTCGCTTCGTCGCGTGCCCGCTCGCTGAGAATCGCGAACACCATTCGCGAGCCCTTGGAGGAGTCCAGCCCCTCAGTGACGCTCACGATGCGCGCAGCACGCTTGTCGAACTCGTCAAGAAGCAAACCGACATGTCCCATGCCGCGACGACTGAGCCGGTCGGTCTTCCAGATGTACAGCGTCTTGGACAGACCAGCCTTCACGGCGGAAACAGCGTTGTCGAATTCCTCGCGCTTCACGTACGCCTTTGAAGCGCTCTTCTGCTCGAACCACACATGGCGAATACGCTTCCCGTCATTGAGCGCCGCTCGGCATACGTCCCGCACGTGGGCGCGCAGCGTGGCAAGGTCGTCGCTCTTCTTGCTCCGCCTGATGTACGCCTCAGCCAGGTTGGTCGGGTCGCCCGTCGGTACGTCCCGCAGCCCCAGGGCGGAAAGCTCGTCGTCCTCGAAGCCCAGCGCACACAGCGTCGGACGGTCGTGGCGTTCCATCGGTCCCCTTCAAGGTCGGTATCACACCCCCAGAAGGGGTTCGGTGACCTTGCGGCCCGTTTCCCCAGGTGGGAGTGGTGTTGGACCGTTGGCTCACGGGTGGGCCTGGATGAACTTCACGTGGTTCGCCTCCGCGTACGACAACGACGACGTCCTCTACCGTGTCGTCGCCCTCGTCCAGATCGCCGGTGTCCTCGTCCTCGCCGCCGGGGTCTCCAGCGCGTTCGAGACGCACGACTTCCTCGTTGTCTACATCGGCTACGTCGTCATGCGGCTCGCCCTCGCCTCGCAGTGGCTGCGCGCCGCGCACCACGCCGCCGACCCCGTCGAGCGGACCCTGTGCCGCCGCTACGCGGCCGGTGTCCTGGCCTGCCAGGTCGGCTGGATCGCGCTGCTGATCGCCCCGCTCGACGCCCGCCCGTGGGTGTTCCTGGTGATGGTGCTCGCCGAGATGGCCGTCCCGGTGTACGCGGAGAAGGACCAGCCCAGCCAGTGGCACCCGCACCACATCGCCGAGCGCTACGGCCTGTTCACGATCATCGTGCTCGGCGAGACGATCGCGGCGGCGACGGTCGCCGTGAAGTCGGGTGTGCGCGAGAACGACGCCCTGGGCGAGGTCCTGCCGATCGCCGCCGGCGGGCTGCTGATCGTCTTCGCCGCCTGGTGGATCTACTTCGTCGTGCCCGCCCATGACCGGCTCACCTCCAGCCGGCAGGGCTTCCTGTGGGGGTACAGCCACTTCCTGATCTTCACCTCGGCCGCCGCCATCGGTGCGGGCATCGAGATCGCGGTCGAGCAGGCCGTCGGCAAGACGCACCTGTCCGCCGTCGCGGCGGCCGCCGCCGTGACCATCCCCTCGGCGCTCTTCCTCCTCTGTGTGTGGCTCCTGCACGCCCGCCGGTTCAAGACCGGCTTCGTTCAGCAGGCCGTGCTGCCCGTCGCCGCGCTCGCGGTCCTGCTGTGTACGTTCGCGGGGCGCTGGGCGGTGCTCGCCGCCGGTCTCGTCGCGGCCGCGGCCGTCGCGCTGGGGGTCGCCCTGACGGCCTCCGGGTCCGCCGCGCGTACCACCGCCCGAATCTCCTCCTGAGGGGACGGGGCGTCGGCGAGAATGCCGCGCATGATGTTCCGGCTGCTGGGCCCGCTCACCGTCTCCGGTTCGCCCGTCACCGGCGGCCCACGGGTCCGGGCGCTGCTCGCGCTGCTGCTGCTCGACGCGGGGCGGGCCGTCTCGGCCGTACGGCTGGTCGACGGCCTGTACGGTGACACGCCCCCGGCCGGGGCCGCCGGTGCCCTCCAGTCCCAGGTCTCACGGCTGCGGCGGGCGCTCCCGGACGGGTACGGGGTCGACCACTCCCCCGCCGGGTACCGCCTGACCGGGCCGGACACCGGCACCGGTACGGGGGGCGGGGCCGGTATCGGTCCGGACACCGTGGACGTGCTCCGCTTCGAGCGACTGGCCGGGTACGGTGCCCGGGCGGCCGCGGCCGGCGATCCCGTACGGGCCGAGGAGCTGTTGCGGGAGGCCCTGGGGCTGTGGC
Organism: Streptomyces laurentii; assembly: GCF_040635425.1. NCBI lineage: Bacteria > Bacillati > Actinomycetota > Actinomycetes > Kitasatosporales > Streptomycetaceae > Streptomyces > Streptomyces laurentii. Next base: position 77,936 of record NZ_JBEYHT010000015.1, read on the forward strand.
GCGGCCCGGCCCTCGCGGACGTGCGGGACGCCCCGTACGCCCCGGCGCGGACCGCCCGGCTGGACGGCCTCCGGCTCGACGCCCTGGAGGAGTGGGCCGCCGCGCTGCTCGCCTCGGGCGGCGATCCCGCCCCGCTCGTACGGGAGGTGGAGGCAGCAGCGGCCGCCCACCCGCTGCGCGAGCGGCTGCGCGCGCTCCAGATACGAGCGCTCGCGGGCGCGGGACGGCAGGCGCGGGCGCTCGCCGTGTACGAGGAGGTGCGCGGGGCGCTCGCCGACGAGCTGGGCGCGGATCCGTCGCCGGAGCTGGCCGCGGCGCATCTCGCCGTCCTGCGGGGCGAGCGGGGCGCCGAGGGAGGCGTGCCCGCCGCCCGGCCGTTGCCCGCCCCGCTCACCGAGTTCGTCGGACGCGCGCCCGAACGGGAGTGGTTGCGCGCTCTCTTGGCCTCCGCGCGCCTGGTGACACTGGTCGGGCCGGGCGGCGCGGGCAAGACCAGGCTCGCGCTCGAAGGCGTACGGGAGGGGCGCGCGCGGCGGGAAGCGGTGTTCGTGGACCTGGGGGCGGTGGGGGCCGGTGAGGCGGCGGGGGCGTTCGCGCGCGCCCTCGGGGTACGGGACGCGGCGCCGGACGCGCTCGTACGGGCGCTCGCGGACCGGCCGGTGCTGCTCGTCGTCGACAACTGCGAGCATGTGGTGGCGGAGGCCGCCGTGCTGGTACGGGCGTTGCTGACCGGCTGCCCGGCGCTGCGGGTCCTCGCCACCAGCCGTGAGGCGCTGGGCCTCACGGGCGAGTCGCTGCTGCCGCTCGGGGCGCTCGCGCCAAAGGCGGCGGTGGAGTTGTTCGTGCGGCGTGGGGCGGCCGCCCGGCCCGGTTTCGCGGGGCACGCGCGCGTAGCGGAGGTGTGCGCGGCCCTGGACGGGCTGCCGCTCGCCCTGGAACTGGCGGCGGCCCGGCTGCGGACGCTCGGCGTCGACGAGCTGGCCGACCGGCTGGGCGAGCGCATGGGCCGGCCGCTGGGCGAGCGGTCGGGTGAGCGGCCGGGTGGGCCGCTGGGCGAGCGGTCGGGTGAGCGGCCGGGTGGGCCGCTCGACGCTCCTCGCGCCCACCCCGACGACCGGTTCCGGCTGCTGTCGCGGGGCGATCGCACCGCGCCCGCCCGGCACCGGACGCTGGCGGCGGTCGTGGAGTGGAGCTGGGACCTGCTCGACGCGGTGGAACAGCGGCTGGCGGCGCGGTTCTCGGTGTTCCGCGGCGGGGCGACGGCCGGCGCCGTGGCCCGGGTGTGCGGGGCGGACCGCGCGGACGCGGAGGAGCTGCTGGCGTCCCTGACCGAGAAGTCGCTGGTGGAGGCGGTGGTCGTGGACGGCGGGGCAGAGCCGGTCCGGTACCGGATGCTGGAGACCGTACGGGCCTACGCGGCCGGCCGGCTGCCCGCCGGCGACCCGGCGCCCGCCGCGCACACCGCCCACTGCCTGGCCCTCGCCCGGACCGCCGACCCCGCGCTGCGCGGACCGGACCAGCTCGACCGGCTGGCCCGGCTCGACGCCGAGGAGCCGAACCTCCGCGCCGCCCTGCGCCGGGCCATCGCGCACGCCCCGGACGACGGCCTCCGTCTGGTGGCCGCGCTCACCCCGTACTGGTGGCTCCGCGGGCTGCGCGGCCAGGTCGCCGGACTCGCGCGGGACCTCCTCGACGCGGCCGACCGGGCCGGGCTCGACCCGGTGGCGGCCGGGCTCGGCGAGGAGTACGTGCTGGGCGTCCTCGCGGCGAACGCCCCGGCCACCGGGCCGGATTCGGGCGCGTGCGCCGAACGCCTCGCGCGGGCGCGCACGTTGCTCACGACGCGCGCGGAGCCGCTGCGGCAGCCGTTCACGGCCTTCCTGTGGGCCACGGCGGTCGGGCCCGAGGTGCGGCTCCCGGTGCCGGACGACCCGTGGTCGCGGGCGCTGGGGCAGGCCGGGCAGGGGCATCTGGCGCTCGAACGGGGCGACCGCGAGGCGGCGCGGGCCGCGCTCACCGCGGCGCTGGCCGGCTTCCGGGCCCTTGGCGAGCGCTGGGGCACGGCGACCGCGCTGGAGGGCCTGGCCGCGCTCTCCCCCGACCCGCTGCCGCTCCTCGGCGAGGCCCTCGCCCTCTTCGAGTCCCTGGGGGTCGCGGAGGACATCGTCGACCTGCTCGTCCGCCGCGCCGCCGTCCACGAGGCCGCGGGCGAGGTGGAGGAAGCGGCGGCGGACCGGGCCCGGGCGGCGCGGGTCGCCCGCCGGGCGGGGCTGCCGGCACCCGTCTGACCAGGCGCCGAGTCGTCCACCGCGGGACCCGTACGAGCGGGCCCGGGCGTTGAATCGCCGGGTCCGGCGCGCTCCGGCGGTCCTCCGGCCACCTGGCTCCCGGTGCGTCGTCGGTGTCCGTCGGTGTCCGTCGGTGTCCGTCAGCCGCTCGTGCGCGGTTCGTCAGCGGGGCCCGCGACGCTCGGTCCTGTTCCCGGCGAACGCCCGGGACGGACAGGAGCATCACCATGCGGACCCACGACGGCTTCGACGACGGCTTCGACGACGACTCCGAGGCCGGCACCACCCGTACCGCCCTGGTCACCGGCGCCTCGCGCGGCATCGGGCGGGCCGTCGCGCGGCGGCTCGCCCGGGACGGGATGGTCGTCGCCGTCCACTACGGGTCGGACGCGGCGGCCGCGCAGGAGACCGTGGACCTGATCGCGGCGGCCGGCGGCCGGGCGTTCGCGGTGGGCGCCGATCTGGCCTCGTACGACGGGGTGCTGACGCTCGTGGACGGCGTACGGGCCGGACTCGCCGCGCACACCGGGCGTACGGCGGACTCGGGCGCCCCGCTGGACGTCCTGGTCAACAACGCGGCCGTCGCCACCTCCGGCGGGCACCTCCAGGACGAGACCGTCGAGGGCTTCGACCGGCTCTTCGCGGTCAACGTCCGGGCGCCGTTCTTCCTGGTGCAGCAGCTTCTGCCGGTGCTGCGCGACGGGGGCCGCATCGTGAACATCGGGTCCGGCGTCACCCGGATCGCGCTCGCCGACGAGCTGGCCTATGCCATGACGAAGGGCGCGATGGAGACCTTCACCCGCACCCTCGCGAATGTCGTCGGCGCCCGCCGGATCACCGTCAACACGGTCGCGCCGGGCCCCACGGAGACCGCCGCGCTCACCGCCCGGCTGGCCGCCGTGCCGGAGCTGGAGCACCTGATGATCGCCGGGCAGGCGCTGCCGTGGGTGGGGCAGCCGGAGGACATCGCCGATCCGGTGGCGTTCCTGGCCTCGCCGGACGGGCGCTGGATCACCGGCACCGTGATCGACGCATCGGGCGGTACGTACCTCGGCCCCAAATTCTGACCCCGGCACTCCACCGTCGGTATGACCGAATATCAGCCTGTTGACGGAGCGACGGGTGGGCCGACGGGCGTGGCCGGCCTCCGGGCCGGTCACGCGCGCGTAACGATGCACAACGGTGCCGCCCCGCGCGCAGGCGCGGAAGGTCGCAGAGACGGCGCACACGGGCATCGCGCGCGCCGTGTGCTCCGCCCCCTCCACCCCGACGGGGACAGGGCCTTCGCCCTCGTGGGGCCGGGGGCGCGTGAACATCCGCCCGCGCCGGGGACGTTCGCGCGCGACGTGATCCCCGCGGCGGGCGCCGCACCGGCCGTCCGGGCCCTCGTCCGCGCCCCGCCCACCCCGCTCACCTGCGGCTCCGGTCCGGGAGCCGGATTCCCCGCGTACCCCGAGGGCCGCCACGACCCGGCGGCCGGCCGCCGAACCGGGCCCCGTATCCCGGATCAGGCGGAACACCGGGCGACATCCGGACGACACGCGGACGACACGCGCGGCGCGCTGTCCGGCGACTAGCCGCGGAAGCCGACTGGGGGTATACCAAGGGAAGTTGAAGAAGACGCACGGGGGGCGCGGGAACTCGTCGTGTGCCCCCCTCGTTTTTCCGAACGCCGGACACGATGTCAGCCCCAAGGGCTACGTTGAGCAAGCACCAAGTGACATGCGGCGACGGCCTGGAGACCCTCTTGAACGATCCGAAGGATCCTTCCCACGATCCGTACGAGACGACCGAGACCCACCTTGAGCGACTCCTCGGCCGGGCGCTCAACTCCTTCGATCTGCCCGACTCCGTGATCGAGCGGCTGGAGACGGCCCTGGCCCACTCCACCGCGCTGTACTCCTCGCACCACAGCGCGGCGCTGCACCGCACCACGTACCGCCACACCTATCTCCTCCCCGACGGCTCCGCGCTGGGCCTCTGGGAGCTCGTGCACAACTCCGGCCGGGGCGGCGCCGAGCAGCACGAGCTGTACACGGAGGAGGCCGAGGTCCGGCTCGCCGTGTCCCGGCTGCCGGAGGGCCCGTCGCCCGACTGGTCGGGGGACCGCGACGGCGGCACGCCGTCCGCCGGGGACGGCGACCTGGAGCTGCTGAGCTCGCTCTTCGCCCGCCCGATACCCGCCCAGCCCCGGATGTACGTGCCGGACAACTCCGACGACCACGCCCGCCGGGTGCTGCGCCGCGCGGAGAACGCGGACCGGCCGGGCGAGGCGATGGCGGGCCGGCTGCGGCTCGCGTTCGCGCACCACATCACGCAGGCGCTCGGACGCCAGTGCCCGCTGGAGGGCGGCCGGGACGCCGGCTTCACGCTCTACGAGCACCAGTTCCTGCTGCTCGACGGCAGCGAGGTCAGCCTGTGGGAGGTCGAGCACACGGCGACCCCCGACGGCCGGCACATGTGCGAGGTGTACGAGAGCGAGCGCGCCGCCCGCGACGCGATGGAGTCCCGCTCCCGGGTCCGCTGACACCCCCTTCGCTCGCGAGGTGTGCGGGGCGGGCACCGGACGGGGCGGGGATCACGCGGGGGCGCGCGTCGTGCGGGGCGTGCGCCGGGCGCGGGGTGCCGGAGAACGGGTGAGGGGCGGCGCGCCGGTGATGGCGCGCCGCCCCTCGGTTCCTCAGCCGCTCAGGCTGTCGGGCTCCGTCAGGAGACCAGGGCGGGCTCCTTCGCCGCCTCGGCGTCGCCCGCCGCGGCCGTGCCCGGCTCCTCGTCGTCGCCGCCCTCCAGGTGCTGCCGCGTCTTGGCCGGCAGCGCGAACATCACCAGGAAGATGGCGGCGAGCACCGCCACCGTCCAGCCCAGCGAGTTCTGGAACGCCCGGACGAACGCGTCGCCCGTCTCCTGCGGCATCACCGCGAGCCGCTTCTCGTCGATCGCGCCGAAGAACACCACCGACACCAGGCCGAGGCCGAGCGCGTTGCCCATCTGCCCGGTCGTGTTGATCAGGCCCGAGGCCGATCCGGCGTGCTCGCGCGGCACTCCGGACAGCACCGCGTCGGTCAGCGGCGCCACGATCAGGCCCATGCCCAGACCCATCACCACCAGCGGCGGGATCATCTGCCAGGGCGCGATGCCGGTGCCGTAGTGCCCGGCCTCCCAGAGGTAGATCAGGATGCCCGTCGCCATCGTCAGGGCGCCCGTCTGCAGCACCTTGCGGCCGAAGCGCGGCACCAGCTGCTGCACCGAGAGACCCGCCGCCACGGACACGGCCACCGAGAACGGCACGCCCGTCAGGCCGGCCTTCAGCGGGCTCCAGCCCAGGCCGATCTGCATGTAGAGCGTCCAGACCAGGAAGAAGATGCCCATCACGACGCCGAACGTCAGCTGGACGGCGATGCCCGCCGCGAACGACGGCACCTTGAACAGCGACAGCTCGACGAGCGGCGAACCGTCCTTGCGCGCCTTGTGCTTCTCGTACGCGACGAGCGCGCCGAAGACCAGCAGGCTGCCCGCCATCATCAGGTGGCCCCACAGCGGCCAGCCCAGCTCGCGGCCGCGGGTCAGCGGGTAGATCAGCATCAGCAGCGCGCCGGTCACCAGGACGACGCCCACCAGGTCCAGGCGGAGCGCCTTCGGGGCCTTGGACTCGGTGATGAAGCGGCGGCCCAGGATGAGGGCGGCGACGCCGACAGGCAGGTTGATGAGGAAGATCGGGCGCCACTCCAGGCCCGCGATGTTCCACTGGGTCAGCAGCGCGCCGAGCAGCGGGCCCGACACCGCGCCGAGCCCGATGATCGCGCCGAACAGACCGAAGACCTTGCCGCGCTCGTGCGCCGGGAAGGTGACGTGCACGATCGACAGCACCTGCGGCACCATCAGCGCCGCCGCCGCGCCCTGCAGCAGGCGCGAGCCGACCAGCATCTCCTGGTTCGCGGCGACACCGCACAGCGCGGACGCCAGCGTGAAGCCGGCGGTGCCGGTCAGGAAGAGCCGCTTGCGGCCGTAGATGTCGCCGAGCCGGCCGCCGGTGATCAGGCCCGCGGCGAACGCGAGCGCGTACCCGGCGGTGATCCACTGGATCGCGCCGAACGTCGCGCCCAGGTCCCGCTCGATGCTCGGGATCGCGATGTTGACGATCGTGGCGTCGACCAGGTCCATGAACGCGGCGGTCATGACGATCGCGAGGGCGATCCAGCGGCGGCGGTCCGCGGGGTCGGTGGTGCCGGTGGAGCTGGTGGAGCTGGTGGAGCTGGTGGAGCTGGTGGAGCCCGTTGTACTGGTGGTGCCGGTGGGTGCTGTGGGGTTCGGTGCCTGAGCGGCGGCTTGTGAACTCATAGGAAGAATCTAGAGGTCATATAGGTCAGGTCGTGTCCTCGTTTGCCCTCATCCTGGAGCCATGACGGACACTCCGGCACGACTCCTGAATCTGCTGTCGCTCCTCCAGACCCCGCGCGAGTGGCCCGGCAGCGAACTGGCCGACCGGCTCGACGTCTCGCCGCGCACCATCCGCCGGGACATCGACCGGCTCCGCGACCTCGGCTACCCCGTCGAGGCGACCAAGGGAGCACTCGGCGGCTACCGGCTCGTCGCCGGCACCGCCATGCCCCCGCTCCTCCTCGACGACGAGGAGGCCGTGGCCATCGCCGTCGGGCTGCGGGCCGGGGCGGGGCACGCCATCGAAGGCGTGGAGGAGGCGTCCGTACGCGCCCTCGCCAAACTGGAACAGGTCCTCCCGTCCCGCCTCCGGCACCGCGTCTCCACCCTCCAGAACGCCACGATCCCGCTCACCCGCGGCGACGGCGCCACCGTCGCGCCGCAGACGCTCACCACGCTCGCCGGCGCGGTCACCGGGCAGGAACGGCTGCGGTTCGGGTACCGGGCGGGCGACGGCGCCGAGACGAAGCGGCTCGTCGAGCCGTACCGGCTCGTGTCCACCGGGCGGCGCTGGTACCTCGTCGCGTACGACCTCGGGCGCGACGACTGGCGGACCTTCCGCGTCGACCGGGTCAGCGACCCCTTCCCGACCGGCGCGCGCTACACGCCGCGGGAGCTGCCCGCGGGGGACGTGGCCGAGTTCATGACGCGCTCCATGTCACGGGCGCAGCCGGAACTGGAGCTGGACGTGACGTTCGAGGCGCCGGTGGAGGTGGTGGCGGCGCGGTTGCCGGCGCACCTGGTGCCGGTGGCGGAGGGGGAAGGGCGGTGCCGGCTGCGGGTGCGGACGGTGGATTCGGCGGAGTGGCTGGTGGCGCGGTTGGCGATGGTGGAGGTGGGGTTTCGGGTGCATGGGCCGGAGTCGTTGGTGGGGTACGTGAGGGAGGTGGCGGGTCGGTTGGGGGCGTCTGTGGGGTGAGAGGTGCGGGGTGAGGGGTGAGGGGTGCGGGTCCGGGGCCACTTTCCGGCCTGTGGGGGGGGAAAGGGGTGGGGAGGAGAGGGCACGAAAAAAGCCCCCTCCCTGGCGGAGGGGGCTTTCTCATGCGGCTCACGCTACGGCGTCGAAGCCTGTGTCGTGGGCCATCTTCTTCAGTTCCAGGAGGGCGTGCTTCTCGATCTGGCGGATGCGTTCGCGGGTGAGGCCGTGTTCCTTGCCGACCTCGGTGAGGGTGCGTTCGCGGCCGTCCTCGATGCCGTAGCGCATCCGGATGATGGAGGCGGTGCGGTGGTCGAGCTTGTCGATCAGGTCGTCCAGTTCCTCGCTGCGCAGGAGGGTGAGGACGGACTGCTCCGGCGTGACCGCCGAGGTGTCCTCCAGCAGGTCGCCGAACTGCGTCTCGCCCTCGTCGTCGACCGACATGTTGAGCGACACCGGGTCGCGCGCCCAGTCCAGGACGTCCGTGACGCGTTCCGGGGTGGAGCCCAGTTCGGTGGCGATCTCGGCGGGCTCCGGCTCGCGGCCGTGCTCGCGGTTGAACTCGCGCTGGACGCGGCGGATCCGGCCGAGCTCCTCCACCAGGTGGACGGGGAGCCGGATGGTGCGGGACTGGTCGGCTATGGAGCGGGTGATGGCCTGGCGGATCCACCACGTGGCGTACGTGGAGAACTTGAAGCCCTTCGCGTAGTCGAACTTCTCGACCGCGCGCACCAGGCCCGCGTTGCCCTCCTGGATCAGGTCGAGCAGCGGCAGGCCGCTGCGCGGGTAGCGGCGGGCGACGGCGACGACGAGGCGGAGGTTGGACTTGATGAAGAGGTCCTTGGCGCGCTCGCCCTCGGCGACCAGCGCCTCCAGCTCCTCGCGGGAGGCTCCGCCGGCCTTGGTCTCCACCTCGCCGTCGAGGATCTGCCGGGCGTAGACGCCCGCCTCGATGGTCTGGGAGAGTTCGACTTCCTTGGCGGCGTCGAGCAGGGGCGTACGCGCGATCTCGTCGAGGTACATGCCGACCAGGTCGCGGTCGGCGATCTCCCCGCCCACGACGCGAACGCTGCTGGCCCGGCCGGCTCCGCTCTTGGCGGAGGACTGACGACGGGCGACGGCACGGGTTGCCATGCGTGCTCCCTTGCTGAGTAGGTCGCGACACCTTTTCGGGTGCCCTGCATCCGACGGAAACAACGACTGGAATCAGGACAGAATTCCCACCCGGCACAGGATTTTCGTGATCATGCAGTATCCTGCGCCGCCGTCGCGTCGTCGGGAGGGCGGAGGGAGGGGGGCCCGGAAGCCACGGACGCGCAGGTCAGGGCCTGAGTGAAGGGGGTTTTCGCCCCCTTGACGAAGATCCGCGACGCTGGGCTGGTGAGACCTCGGTCACATCACTGGAGTAGCGGCCTCCGGATTCCGTTCCCGCCGTGAAGACGACCTGGGCCGCCGCCGGGTTGCTCAGGGCACGCGCGACGGTCAGCCGAACTGGACCGAGCGCTTCGCCAGGCCCATCCAGAAGCCGTCGATGACGCTGCGCTGCTCGTCGAGGTCGCCGGCCGCGTCCGCCGCGCCCATGGCGACGAAGAGCGGGGCGAAGTGCTCGGTGCGCGGGTGGGCGAGGCGGCCGGAGGGGGACTTGTGTTCGAAATCGAGCAGGGCGTCGACGTCCTGCGCGGCGAGCGCCTCGTGGCCCCAGGCGTCGAACTCGACGGACCAGCCGGGCACGCCCGCGTGCCGCAGGGCGGCCAGGTTGTGGGTGAAGAAGCCGCTGCCGACGATCAGCACGCCCTCGTCGCGCAGCGGGGCCAGCTTGCGGCCGATGTCCATGAGGCGGCGCGGGTCGAGGGTGGGCAGGGAGATCTGGAGGACGGGGATGTCGGCGTCCGGGTACATCTCGACGAGCGGCACGTACGCGCCGTGGTCGAGGCCCCGGTCGGGCGTGTCCTGCACGGGCGAGCCGGGGGCGCGCAGCAGCTTGCGGACGGACTCGGCGAGCGCCGGCGCGCCCGGGGCCGCGTACCGCACGCGGTAGTAGCGCTCGGGGAAGCCCCAGAAGTCGTAGACGAGCGGCACGGTCTCGGTGGCGCCGAGGGCCAGCGGGGCCTCCTCCCAGTGCGCGGAGACCATGAGGACGGCTTTGGGGCGGGGCAGGCCGGCCGACCAGGCGGCCAGCTGGCCCGGCCAGACGGCGTCGTCGGCGAGCGGCGGGGCGCCGTGTGAGAGATAGAGGGCCGGCATCCGGGCGGGGGCCGGGGTGGGGTGGTCGAGCGTGGTGCCGGTGGCTGCGTCCATGGCGGGCCTCCGCCTCCTTGGGTGACGGGTTCGGGCCGGGGGGCCTTCGAAGTTCTCTTGAAAGTTCAAGCTTTCTGCTCAGCTTAGACCTGATCTAGTTCAACTTTCAAGGATTGGTCGTAGCATGGGGCCATGACCGAACCCCGTTGGCTCAGTGACGAGGAACAGTGCGTCTGGCGTTCCTACCTCCACGCCACCACCCTCCTGGAGGACCATCTCGACCGCCAGCTGCAGCGCGACGCCGGGATGCCGCACCTCTACTACGCGCTGCTCGTCCAGCTCTCCCAGGCGCCGCGGCGCCGGCTGCGGATGACCGAGCTGGCCAAGGACGCGAAGATCACCCGGTCCCGGCTCTCGCACGCGATCGCCCGCCTGGAGAAGAACGGCTGGGTCGCCCGCGAGACCTGCCCCTCCGACAAGCGCGGCCAGTTCGCCGCGCTGACCGACGAGGGGGCCGAGGTGCTGCGCCGGACCGCGCCCGGGCACGTCGGGGCCGTACGGCAGGCGCTCTTCGACCGGCTCACGCCGGAGCAGGCCGAGCAGCTCGGCGCGATCATGCGGTCCGTCGCCGAGGGGCTCCAGCCCGAGGGCCCGGACGCCGATCTACCCTGGCTGCGCTGACCGGCTCCCCTGCCCACGCCGGCTCCCGCGCCCCGTCCCGTATCGCCCGGTCGGCCCACCCCGCGCGCGTACCGGGCCCCCGCGTCACAGGCTGATCGAAGCGCCGCGTCGTCCGCGGCGCCCGCGGCGCACGCGCGTCCCGCACACCCCGGAGCTCCCGCACGCGCGGCCCGCGGTCGACCGTCTGTGACAGGCGAGAGGCGACCGGATGCAGGACACCCGCCGTCGGATACGCAGACCCGTCGTCCTGGCCTCGGCGGCCACGCTCGCGCTCGCCGCCCTCGCGACGGCCAGCGCCACCCTGCCCGGCCCGGCCCCCGCCTCCGCGGGGCCGGTGGCCACCGGGCACGGGAAGGAGTCGCTGGTGCCGTGCCGGATCGCCACGACGATGGGTGTGCAGATGTCGGAAGGGGTGCCCACCGCACCCGGTTACGTGCACTCCACCGGGTCCGTACGGGCCCTCAGCCTGATGGTCGACTTCCCGGACGCGCCCGGGCAGGGCACGGCGATGAGCCGCTTCCGCGAGTTCTTCCCGCAGACCGCCCAGTGGTTCGAGGTCAGCTCCTACGGCCGGCTGCACTACCGCGCCGAGGCCCCGATACCCGACTGGCTGCGGATGCCCCACCCCTTCTCGTCGTACGCGGTCGGGCGCGGCTCCCCCTACGAGCCGGGCTACCGCACGCTCGTCGAGGACATCGTGAAGGCGGCCGACGGGCGGGTGGACTTCAGCGCGTACGACCTGGTCAACGTGCTCGTCACACCGAACGCCGGGCCGTCCGCCCTGGACACCGTCCTGTCCGTCACCTTCTCCGGCAACGAGGAGGCGCCCTACGCCGACGGGGTCGCGCTGTCCAACACGTCCTTCGTCTACAGCCGGCAGGACGACGGCTCCGGCGCGTACGGCAAGACCGGCTACCGCGTGCTGCCGCACGAGAACGGACATGTCTTCGGGCTGCCCGACCTCTACACGCCGGACGGCGGCGGCACTGTCGGGCACTGGGACATCATGTCGGAGGACTGGGGGGCCAACAACGACCTGCTGGGCTGGCACAAGTGGAAGCTCGGCTGGCTCGACAACGACCAGGTGCACTGCGCCGCCCGGCCCGGCGACTTCGCGTACACGCTGACCCCGCTGGCCGTCGAGGGCGGCCCCAAGCTGATCTTCGTGCCGCTCTCCGCCACCTCCGGGTACGCGGTCGAGGTGCGCACCCGCGGGGGCAACGACGAGGCGGTCTGCAAGCCCGGCGTCCTCGTCTACCGGGTCGACACGGACGTGGACACCGGGCACGGGCCGGTCACCGTCACCGACAGCACCCACGGCAGCGCCGGCTGCACGCGGCGGCCCAACGTCCACGCGGAGCTGTCGGACGCCCCGTACGGGCCGGGCGAGTCCTTCGTCGACCGGACCGACGGCGTCCGGATCACCGTCCTCGACAAGGACGAGGAGTCGGGCGGCTACCGGGTCCGGGTGAGCCGGCGCTGATCCCCGGGCCGTCTCCGGGGGTACGCGTCAGGGTGTGCGGATCGGGGTGAACGGATCAGGGGATCGGAATGTACGGACGGGCCTTCCGGCCTACGTCAGACCTCGCCACCCACCGTGACCGCCACCGGCCGGGGGTGGAGCGGCTCCGTCCCCCGCGCCCCCGCGGCCACGAAGAGCCCGGCCCGGGCCGCGCCCACCACGCGGGGCAGCAGGAGCGCCCAGAACCGGGTCAGCGGGGCCCCCTCCAGCCAGCGCGGGTCCTGGGTGCCGAGGACCGCGTGCCCGGTGGCGACCGCGACGACCGTCTCGGTCACCTCCTCGGCCGTCACGTCCGGCGCCAGCTGGCCCTCGCGCTCGGCCCGGGCGACGACGGACTCGACCCAGCCGCACCACAGCCGCCGCAGATCCGTACCGGGGCCGTCGCCCGCGGCGTCGCAGCGGCGGCGGGCCCGGCGGCAGCCGCTCAGCGCGAAGCCGGCCCGCAGGACGGCGTCGCCGCGCAGGCCCCGGACGAGTTCGTGGCTGGCGTCGATCACCGACTGGAGTGTCGGCGCCTCGCGGTCCCGGATGATCCGGACGAGCCGTTCGGCGGCGGCCGCGACGACCGCCTCGGCCAGCTCCACCTTGCTGGGGAAGTGGAAGTTCAGGGCGCCGCTGCTGACCCCGGCCCGGGCGCTGACGGCCGCGAGCGAGGCGACGTCGAAGCCGTCCCGGTCGAAGAGCGCGGCCGCCGACTCGACGAGGGCGTCGCGCGTCCGTACCGCCCGCATCTGCCTGGCCAAGAGGTCTCCGTCACCACGCCGTTGGGGATGCCCACGCCTTCGTGGCACATGTCGCGCACTGTAACAAACCGCCCCAGTCGCCTCCGGCCTCGGAGAACCCGATTTCTGACACCACGTCACTCGCTCGCGGGGGCCGGGGCCGGCGGGCGGGTGCCGCCGGCCCGCAGGGCCTCCTCGTAGGCGGGCCGCGCGCGGGACGGGGAGAAGTCGAGGCGGACGAGGACGCCCGGGACGGCGACGGAACTCATGGTCGTCCGCATCAGGTCCGAGACCCGCTCGACCATGTCGGCGTGCCCCGTCATGATCTTGGAGAGCACCTGCACGCCGGTGAAGGAGGCCGTGAACAGGTGGGCCATGGCGGGGATGTCCACGTGCGGCAACAGCTCGCCGGCCGCCCGGGCGCGGGTGAACACCTCCGCCGTGCGGTCGATCCAGCCGCGCATCGGGATCCGCCGGTCGAGGCCGTCGTGCGGCGAGCCCTGGTCCACCGTGAGCCGCACGCTGCCGCGCACCAACGGATCTGCGACCCGCAGGAGATGGGCCAGGACCAGGGCCTCGTCGGTGAGGGTCTGGAGCAGCAGCGGCCGCGGCGGCACCGGCGGGAGCATCGCGATCTGGGCGGCGAGGACCTCCTGGGCCAGCTCCTCCTTGGACGTGAAGTGGAAGTACAGGGCGCCTTTGGTGACACCGCAGCGCCGCAGCACCTCCGCGATCGTCGCCGCCTCGTAGCCGACCTCGTCGAACAGTCCCGCCGCGGCCAGCAGGATCTTCTGCCGTGTGCGGATGGCCCGTTCCTGTCGTGCCACTGCGCCGCCTCCCCTCCGTACCTCACGGTCGGGAGACACGATAAGGCCACCGGCTGTCAGCCGGTCCCGTCCTCGCCCTCCGGCGTCCGCGCGTGCCGGGCGGGCCCGTCGGGCCGCGCGAGCAGCATGCGCGGGTCGGCGGCGCGGGTGATCGCGGTCTCGACGGCCGCGATCCGGTCGGCGAGCAGGCCGAGGGCGGCGACCGCCCGCCCCAGCGGGTCGTCGGCCGCGCCGCCGAGCGCGCGGGTGCGGCCGGTCGCGGCGACGATCTCCCGCCAGCGGGCGGTCTGTTCGGGCGTCCGGGTGCCGCGCAGCGCGGCCAGCCGGAGCAGGTTGGCCTCGGCGTCGCCGGTGAGGGTCTGGGCCTCGGCCGTGTAGTGGTCGTCGACGACGGCGGCGAGTTCGGCGTCGTTCATCGCCGGGGAGATCCGGGCCGCGATCTTGTTCATGTTGCGGTACGAGCCCTGCAGCCGGAACGGCGGTTCGGTGCGCGCCTCGTCGGTCTGGGCGGCGGAGTCGATGTACGCCTCGTTCACGGCGAGCACCGTGGCGCGGGCGGTGAGCAGATGCCGCAGGACGGTCAGGACGCGGTCCGACTCGACGGGCGCGTACGGGTGCCGGAGCCGGGAGCGGTCGGCGAGCGGGTCGCCGGCGGCGAGCCGGGCGAGGAGTTCCACGTCGGCGCGGTCGCGGCCGGCGAGCGGGGCGAGGTCGGGGTGGGAGGTGAGGGCGTTCTCCACGAAGCTGAACGCGAACGCCTCCTCCTTCCCGGTCAGGACGTCGCCGAGGTTCCACACGTCGGCGCGGTTGGCGAGCATGTCGGGGACGCGGAAGCGGCCGCCGGACTCGGTGTACGGGTTGCCGGCCATGCAGACGGCGAAGCGCTTGCCGCGCAGGTCGTGCCCGGCGAGGGTGCGGGTGGCGTCGCAGAGCGGGATGAACTTCTGCAGGAAGTCGGGCGAGCAGTGCTGGATGTCGTCCACGTACAGCATCACGTTGTTGCCCGCGGCGAGCGCGAAGGCGATCTTCTCCAGTTCGCGCCGGGCCGCCGAGTCGGGCGCCTCGGCCGGGTCGAGGGAGGTGGTGGCGCGGCCGAGGGCGGGGCCGTCGACCTTGACCAGGAGCAGGCCGAGGCGGTCGGCGACGTACTCGACGAGGGTCGTCTTGCCGTAGCCGGGCGGCGAGAGCAGCATCAGCAGGCCGTGGGTGTCGGCGCGCTTGGCGTCGCCCGCCGCGCCGAGCTGCTTGGCGAGGTTGTCGCCGATCAGCGGCAGGTACACCTCGTCGACGAGCCGGTTGCGGACGAACGACGACATGACGCGCGGCCGGTGCTCGTCCAGGCGCAGCCGTCCGCGGGCGTCGGCGACGAGCGCGGCGCGGCGGCGCTGGTAGGCGCGGAACGCCGGGACGTCCTGGGTGGTGAACTCGGCCGTGCGGTGGAGGAATTCGGCGAGCCGCAGCTCCAACGTCCGCCCGTGCAGGCGGGGATGGCTGCCGAGCAGGCCGGTGACGGTGGCCGTGGTGGCGCCGTCGACGTCGTAGTGGCCGAGTACGGAGCAGAGTTCGACGGCGGCGGCCTCCGCCAGGACACCGCTGCCGGCCGTCTCGTCCGGCTCGCCGGAGGCGGTCGCGTAGGCGTGCAGCCAGCCCTCGACGAGCTGGCGGCGGGCGGCGAGGTCCGGCAGGGCGCGGACGTCCTCGTCGTACGCCGTGGTGCCGACGGCCCGGCGGAACTTCTCCAGGAGGGTGCGGGCCTCGGCCGAGACCGCGAACCCGGCCGGGGCGGCGGCCAGTTCCTCCACGAGGTACGCGGCGGCGGCCGGGTCGCCGGTCTCCTCGGCCAGTTCGGCGCGCAGCACGTCGAGGGCCGGGGCCGCGCCGAACAGGTCGCGGGCCCGGGTGAGCGAGACGGCCCGCCGCTGCCAGCGGGTACGCGACTCCTCGTCGGCCGTGTGCGCCCAGAAGAACTGGGCGGCGGCCCGCGCCGCCGCCGGGTGGCGCAGCACTCCGGCGCCCTCGCGCAGCCGCAGCACGGCGGCGAGGACGGCCGTCGCGTCGTGGTCATGGACCCCGCGCTCGTACCCCTCGTCGTACGCGGCCTCGGCGGCCCGCCGGACCAGCGCGGCCAGGCTGTCCGTCGTCGCGCCGTCCGCGGCCTCGGCGTCGGCGGGCAGGGCGGCGAGCGCGTCGGCACCGTGCTCGGCGAGCAGCCGGGCGGCCAGGTACTCGGCGCGGTAGACGTCCGGCGACTCGGAGGGCAGCGCGCGGTTCCAGTACGGGCGGGCCGCCGCCAGCTCCGGGTCGTCGACGGGCGCGCGGTAGTCGGTGCCGGTCAGCGCGAAGGCGAGGGTGTCACCGTGCGGGACCAGGGTGAGTTCGGGCGACTGGCGCTGGACGGCGAAGCGGTGCCGGCCGAGCCGGATGGTCTCGCCGCCGTCGGCGTACAGCTCGGCCCGGTCGCGCAGCGCGCGCCCGGCCTCCTGCCGGGCGGCCGCGAGCCGGCCCGCCAGCTCCTCCGCCCGTACCTGGTCGCCGAGTTCGCGCAGTTCGTCGGCGGTGCGGCGGACCTTGGCGACCATCGGGTCGGAGGCGAAGTACGTGTGGACGTCGTCGTCGCCGCCGAGCTGCGCGGCCCGCCGGGCGACCGACTCCAGGATGCGGGCGGCCGATTCGGCGAGCCGCTCGGCGCGACGGGCGCGGGCGTCGGTGAGGGTCTGGCGGCGGGCGGCGAACGCGTCGTGGATCTCGGTGCGCTTCTCGGTGAGTTCGCCGAGGAAGCCGTCGTGCTCCGCGAAGCGGGACTCCAGGTTCTCCAGCTGGAGCAGCAGCGCGCCGAGCCGGGTGTCGCAGTCCTCGGGGGTGGCGGCGTCGGCGAGGGCGCCGGTGACGGACTCGGCGAGCAGGGCGAACTCGGCGGTGAACTCGGCCCGCCCCTCGTGCTCCAGGAGTTCGGCTCGGCGCGAAGTGAGCGTGGCCCGGGCCCGGTTGACGCCGCCGAGGACGTCCGCGATCCGCTCCAGGATCGCGGTGCGGACGGTGGCGTCGGCGATGTCGAGGCCGGCGACGACCTCGCTGAGGGTGCGCAGCCCGGCGGCGTGCTCGTCGAGGCGTTCGGCGAGCGCGCGGGTCTCGGCGACGGTCCGGGCCTCGGCCGCGGCGGCGGCGAGCCGGTCGGCCTCGGCGGCCTGCGCGGTGAACGCGTCGTCGCGGCGGAGGAAGGCGACGGCCCGCTGGGCGGCGGAGGCGAGGTCGTCGTCGGTGCGGCGGGCCAGGGCGTCGACGGCCTCGGTGTCGGCGTACCGCAGTTCGCGTACGGAGAGCAGCCGGCCCTGGGCGCGGCGCAGCGCGGTGAGCCGGGCGATCCACTCCTCGGCGCCGGCCGGGGACTCGCCGCGGACCTGCCGGACGAGCTTGGTGATCGCGCGCTCGGCCTCCGCGAGGGCGTCGGCGGCCCGGGCCGCGAGGGTGGTCACCGTCTCGAACTCGGCGAGCACCTGGCCGGCGGTCACGCGGACCGCGTCGAGCGGGGCGGCCAGGTCGCCGGTGTCCGGGTCGCCGAGCCAGTGGTGGGCGTCGGCGGCCCGGGCGCAGGCGGCGGCCAGTGCCTCGTACGCCTGGCCGGAGGCCGGGTGGTCCCCCGTGTTCGCGGGGGTGGTCTCGGTCGCCAGGCGGGCGACGGCGAAGCAGTCGGAGATGCCGCGGATCAGGTCGGCGTTGCCGATCCGGGCGAGCGGCCCGTCGGCGTCCGGGCCGGTGCCGGCCGGAGCCGTGTGGGTGTCGGCCGTGAACGGGGTCCGCCACACCTGCGCGGTGTGCACCCGGCCCGCCTCCGTGCCGCCCGCGCGCAGCACCACCATGGTGCCGTCGTCGAGCAGCGCGTGCCCGCGCCCGGCGACCGGGCGGTCGACCGACTCGCGGACCCGGTTGTACGGGAGCAGCAGGCTGCGCCCGTCGTCCGGCGCGCGGAACGTGTAGAGGACGTCCTCGCCGTGCGGGGAGGTGACGGACCCGTCGTACGCGAGCCCGGCGGTGTCCGTGTCGAAGGTCCGCACCGTGCCGTCGGCGAGACAGTAGCCGCCGGGGAAGACGACGCCCCGGTCCTCGGGCAGCCGCAGGCACGCCTGCCCGAGGCCGTCGAGCCGGACGGTCTCGCCGGTCAGGGTGTGGAAGACCAGGTGGCGGACGGTCTCCTCCTTGTACGGGCGGACCCGGACGAGGAGCAGCGGGCCGACGGAGGCGTGGGCGACCTCGGCGTCGGCGAGCGACTGCAGCGGCTCGTCGACCGGCTCGGCGTACACGCCCTCCCGGGTCTCGGTGTCGTCCGCCGTCTTCAGGGTGAGCGTGCCGCCGACGGTGGAGACGAACAGCCGCCCGCCGAGGGAGATGTGCGGATGCCGGCCAGGTACGTGGTCGTCGCGGCCGGTCTGCCGCCAGTCGACCTCCTGCGCGGGCGGGGCGAGGGCCACGAGGTCGCGCTCGCCCTGGGCGTCCATGAAGCGGTATGTGCCGGACGGGCCGGCCTCCCAGCGCAGCACCCGCAGGTCCTCGGCACCGTCCGCGGAGCCCCCGGGGCCGGTCGCGGCGCCCAAACCCGCCTTGCCCGCACTCGTCTTGCCCGTGCCGAAGACGGCGAGCAGGCGTCCTTCCGTACGGCGCAGGCGGAGCAGCCGGGCGCCCTGGAAGTAGCGGTGCAGGGCGGTGAACTCGCGGACGAAGGCCGGGTCGTCGAGGAGACCGGGCACGGCGTCCTCGGGCCGCTCGGCGAACTCCCGGTCGTACAGGGCGAAGACGTCGGCGACGCGCGGCTCGCCGCCGCTCCGGGCGGCGGCCGGGCGGGTCCGGCCGGCCAGCAGCAGACCGGCGGCGGGGTCGACGGCGACCAGGTCCGTCAGGACGCAGGCGTCGGCGGTCCGCAGCTGCCCGGTGCCGGTGAGCTCCAGGTCGCCGGAGCCGAAGGCGCGGGTCCGGGCCTCGTTCAACACCTCGGTACGGGCGGCGAGTTCGGCCGCCTGGGCGGTGAGCCGGTCGCGCAGCACCGCGTACGCGTCCTCGTCGACTCCGTGGGCGGCGGCGCGCCGGGCGCCGGTGTCCTGCTGCTGCTCGGGTGTCGTGGTGTTCATCCCGCCGTACCTCTCTCGTTCCTCCGCGCCGTGCGGGGAGGCCCGGGGGCCGGTGCCGGAACCCCCGTACCCGGCACCGGCCTCCCGGCCCCCGTCCCCCGATTCCCCCCTGGCTCCGGTTTCCCCCGGACCCCGGGTCTCCCCCTGGCCCCCGGTTTCCCCCGGCCCCTGGTCACGTCCCCCGTGTCCCCCGGTCCGGGTGGTGCGGTCAGCTCGCGGCCGGGGCCGCACCGTTCCTCTCGGCGGCGACCGGAACCGCGGCCTGGGCCGGGACGAGCGCCCCCGCGTCCAGGACGCCGGACCGCATGACCTTCGAGAGCAGCGCCGACACGCTCAGGTTCTGCACGTCGGCCGTGGAGAGCGAGCCGAGCACCTTCGTCAGGTCCTCGGTGAAGGCCCCGTCCCCGTTCAGCCACGGCTTCGCCAGGGCCTGCGCGGTCTGCGAGTGGTCGACGAACCCGTCGACCGCCTTGCCGAGCGAGATGGACTGCACCAGCCGGTCGAGGAAGACGGACTCCCCGCCCACGATGTTGATGTCCGCGTTCTCCAGACCGGTCGCCAGCACCGTGGCCTGCGCCTCGGCGACCTGCCGCTGGACGTCGAGCCCGGCGAGCCGGATGTCCTTCTCGGCCTCCAGCCGGAGCCGGTACTCCTCGTGGGCGCGCGACGCCTCGTCGAGCGCGGCCATGGCGGCGGCCTTCTCGGTGAGACCCGCGGCCTCCGACTTCAGCTTCTCGCCGATCGCCTCGGCCTCCGCGAGCGCCTTCGCCCGCAGGCCCTCCGCCTCGGCGCGCAGCCGCGCCTCGGTCGCGTCGGCCTCCGCGCGGCCCGTCTTCTCGATGGCCGCGGCCTCCTGCAGCCGGACCCGGGTGGCGGCCAGGCCCTCGGCGGCGGCCTCGGCCTCGATGCCCTCGGCGAGCCGGATCTTGGCGCGGGCCTCCAGCTCGGCGGCCTTGTTGCGGGCCTCGGCGAGCGTCAGCTCCTCGGCCGCCTTGTGGACGGCCGCCTGCTCGGCCGCCTCCGCCGCCTTGATGTCCTTGACCAGCTTCTCCTGCGCCTCCGCCTCGGCGGCGATGACGATCGCGGCCCGCTCGCGCTCGGCCTCCTCGACCGTCCGCAGCCGCCTGATCGACTCCTCCTGCTCGGCGACCGTACGGTCCACCGCGACCCGCTCGCGGATCACCTCGGCGATCTCGCGGCGCTCCGCCTCGACCTCCTTCTCGGCGGCGATCCGGGTCAGTTCGGTCTCCCGGTCGCGGGCGATGACCTCGAGCAGGCGGTCCTTCTCGATCCGCTCGTTCTCGACGGCGATGACGCGCTCGCGGTTCTTCTGGGCGACCGCGACCTCACGGGCCTGGTTCTCCCGCTGGACGCCCAGCTGCTCCTCCGTACGCAGGAAGGCGCTCTGCGCGCGCAGCCGCTCCTCCTCCGCGACCCGCGCGGTCTCGGCCTCCTCCCGCGCCCGTACGGTGTCGATCTCGCGCTTCTGCTTGATCTCGGCGTCGGCCTGACGGCGCTCCAGCTCCAGGATGGCCTCCCGGGCGTCGACGTTCTGCCGGGTGATCTCCTTCTCCTCGGTGCGCCGGAACTCGTTGGTCCGCACGTGCTCGACCGTGGTCAGCTCGGTGATCTTCCGGATGCCCTGCGCGTCGAGGACGTTGTCGGGGTCGAGCTGGGTGAGCGGCGTCTGCTCCAGGTAGTCGATCGCCGCGTCCTCCAGGCTGTAGCCGTTGAGGTCGACGCCGATGATCTCGATGATCCGGAAGCGCAGTTCCTCGCGCATCGTGTACAGGTCGGTGAAGTCCATCTGCTTGCCGACGGTCTTCAGCGCCTCGGAGAACTTCGCGTTGAACAGCTCCTGCAGCGTGGCCTGGTCGCTCGCCCGTGCCGTGCCGATCGCCTGGGCGACCTTCACGACGTCCGCGACGGTCTTGTTCACGCGGACGAAGAAGGTGATCCGGATGTCGGCCCGGATGTTGTCCTTGCAGATCAGGCCGTCGCGGCCGGTGCGGGAGATCTCGATGGTCTTCACCGAGATGTCCATGATCTCGGCCCGGTGCAGGACGGGCAGCACGACCTGCCCGGTGAAGGTGACGTCGACCTTGCGCATCTTGGACACGATCAGCGCCTTGCCCTGTTCCACCTTGCGGAACAGGCGGCTGATCGTGAACAGGACGACGAGGGCGACGACCAGGACCATGACGACGAGTACGCCCAGGCCTGAGGTGATGGCATCCATGTGAGGACCCCCCTGACGATCGGAGAAGGACGGTCGTCCCCGCACGGCTCGTCCGCACGGACACGCGCCGGGTCGGCTGCTCGCGGGGACCGCGAGAGCGCGGGCGGGACCGAGGACGGGGGCAGGAGCGGGAACGGAAGCGTGCGCGCCGACGTCACAGCTGTTGACACGGTGCGTACGCGATACGCGAGAACGCGGGTTCGCGACAGCGCTGAGGCGTGATGACGCCCCGACGGACGGACGACGCGAAGGCGGCGACCGGCTCCGTCGCCGGGCCGTTTCCACCTTCCCCTTCCACACTTCCGGCGCCCGGCAGCGAAGGCGCTTCCGCGCCTTCGCCTCTGCCATTCTGACGTGCCGACATGGCACGGCGCATTGCCGGAGTCCGGCAGTTTTTACGACTTCTTTATGCCGACTTCACGCCCCTCTAGCGCCGTCTCGCGCCCCCGCGTGCCCCTCGCGCCGTTCCCGCGTCGCCGGCGCGCTCAGATCTGCTTCGCCGGCCAGCCGAGCAGACGCGCCCCGATCACGGCGGTCTGGAGCGTGTAACGGCTCGTGGGATCGGCGAGATCCGCGCCGGTCAGCCGGTGGATCCGGTCCAGCCGGTACGTCACCGCCCGGACCGACAGACTGAGCCGCTGGGCGGTCTGCGTGGTCACACAGCCGCTGTCGAAGAACGCCGTCAGCGTGTCGAGCAGCGGCTCCGCCCCGCCGCGCGCCGCCCGCAACGGCCCCAGCACGCTGACCACCAGGTCCTCCATGGCCTGCCGGTCCCGGGTGAGCACCGGGTAGACCAGCAGATCGGCCGCGTACAGGACGGGCACGTCGAGTTCGAGCCGGTCGGCGAGCTCCAGGGCGCGCAGGGCCTCCTCGTACGAGTGGACGACGCCGCCGGCCCCGGGCTGGGACCGGCCGACCGCCGCCTGGCCGCCGCCGGTCGCGGCGAACGCCTGCTTCGCGAAGTACGCGAGGACGTCGCGCTGGTCGCCCGGCGCGACGCACACCATCCGGCCGTCCTTCGTCGTCACCAGGATGCTCCGGTCGCCGAACCGGCCGATCATCGCCCGCTCCACCTGCTGCGGCGCGAGGTCCGCCTCGCCGTACGACCGCGGGCCGCAGGCCACCGCGACCGCGTGCGCGTGGGAGAGGTGCAGGCCGAAACGTTCCGCCCGGGCGGCGATCCGGCCCAGGTCGCTGCGGCCGTGCAGCAGGTCGTCGATGAACTCGCGCCGCTCCGCCTCCTCTTGGCGCACCGCGAGCCGCTGGGCCCGCTCGAACCCGCCGGACAGGGCGTCGATGGACTGCTCCACGACCGCGAGCAGATCGAGCGTGGTCCGCCGCGACAGCGAACGCTCCGGCCAGGCGGTGCGCACCGCCTCCAGATGGCGGCCGATCAGCGCCCGCAGCGCCTCGCCGTCCCCCGCCGCCCGCTCGCCCGAGTCCCGCAGCCGCAGCAACTCGTCCCGGGTCAGCCGCCGCCCGCTCCCCGCGACGTCCGCCAGCAGCGGCCCGTACTCGTGCTCCTGCTCGTGCTCACGCCCGTACTCACGGTCTCGCTCGCGCTCGTACGTGTCCGTCATCGTGCCGCCCCGCCCTCTCCCCGCCGTCTGCCCGCCGAGTGCCCGCCGAATTCCGTGCGGTTCTCTTCTCTGAACGTGACCGCTAAGAAGTCGTAAAGGATGCACCGGGCACGGTCAAACCGCGGACAGCGGATATCGGCGGCCTTGTCCCGCTGACACGTGCGCGGTGCCCTGCGAAGATCGCTCGCCCTGAACCTGAACCTGAACCTGGACCCGAACCCGGACTACAGCCTGCATCGCTTACAGCCCGAGGACTGGCCCGCGTACCGGGCCATACGCCTGGCGATGCTGCGGGACACCCCGCTCGCTTACCTGGAGACCGTCGACGACGCGCTCGCCCTCCCCGAGTCCGAGTGGCGGTTCCGTACGACACGGGCCGCCGGGCCGGGCAACGTGGGGGTCGCGGCGGTCGGGCCCGACGGCGCGTGGGTCGGCGTCATGAACGGGTTCCTGCCGGCGCCGGACACGGCGAAGCTCGGGGGGGTGTGGCTGGAGCCGGGGCATCGGGGCGCCGGTGGGACCGGGGCGGGGCTCGCGGCGCGGATGCTGGACGAGGTCGTGCGGTGGGCGCGGGAGGAGACGGGGGCGAAGCGGCTGACGCTGCTCGTGCACGAGGAGAACGGGCGGGCGATCGGGTTCTACCGGCGGAGCGGGTTCGTACTGACGGGGCGGACGGAGCGGTATCCGTTGGACGTGAGGCAGTCGGAGCTGGAGATGGTTCTGGGGTTGTGAGGTGGGGTGCGGGGCGCGGGGCGGTGCGCTGAGGTTCGTGGTCGGTGGCGCGGGGGTCGGGGAGGGGTGTGAGGGGGCTTTCCAGGCCCCTCTTCCAGTTTGGGGGTGGATATCGCACTAGCGGCGGGGGCGGAGGAAGAAGGCCGCGAGGGCGACTCCGGCGAGGACCAGGGCCGTGTTGACCGCGATCGCGATCGTGACGCCGTGGTGGACGGCGGAGGCCGTGGCCGCGCCCGCCGTGGTGGCGGTGACGACCGTCGACATGATCGGGGTGCCGAGGGTGATGCCGACCTGCTGGGACATCGACGCGAGGCCCGTCGCCAGGCCCTGTTCCTTGTCCGGGAGGCCGCTGGTGGCGGTGACCATGAAGCCGACGATCACGAGCATGTTGCCGATGCCGCCGAGGAAGGTGGCGGGCAGCAGCAGGCCCAGGGCCGGGCCGGTCGTCGTGCCGAGGAAGAGCAGCGCTCCGGTGGACACGGCCTGGACGGCGCCGCCCGCGATCAGCGCGGTGCGCGTGGAGGTGCGGGCGATGACGCGGGGGGCGATCAGGCCGCCGATGACGGTGCCGACGCCGAGGACGCCGAAGGAGACGCCGGCGCTCAGCGGGGAGAAGCCGAGGGTCTTCTGCAGGTAGAGGGTGAGCAGGTAGACGAGGGAGGTCTCGGTGACGAAGGCCAGCAGGCCGAGCGCGTTGCCCCAGGCCACGGTGCGGCGGGCGAGGGTCTTCAGCGGGACGAGGGGTTCGGCGACCTTGCGTTCGATCAGGAAGAACGCGGCGAACAGGACCGCGCCGCCGAGCAGGCCGGCCAGGGCGTGGGCGTCGGTCCAGCCGTGTTCGCCGGCCTGGGTGAGGCCGTAGACGACGCCGAGCAGGCCGAGGGTGACGGTGAGCGCGCCGGGCAGGTCCAGGCGGGGGCGGACCGTGGGGCGGGACTCCTTGATCACGGCCGGGGCGATGACGACGACGGCGAGGGCGACCGGCACGTTCACGAAGAACGCCCAGCGCCAGGAGAGCACGTCGGTCAGCACGCCGCCGAGGATCGCGCCCGCCGTGAAGCCGGCCGACATCAGCGCCCCGTTGATGCCGAGCGCCTTCTGGCGCAGCGGCCCCTCGGGGAACGAGGTGGTGAGCAGGGCGAGTCCGGCCGGGGTGGCGGCGGCGGTCGCGAGGCCCTGGGCGACGCGGGCGATCAGCAGCGCCTCGGGTGACGTGGCGAGGCCGCCGAGCAGGGAGGAGAGGCCCAGGAGCGCCAGGCTGCCGATGAAGATCTTCTTGCGGCCGATCAGGTCGCCGATCCGCCCGAAGAAGAGGGTGAAGCCGGCCGCCGACAGCGCGAACGCGGTGGCGATCCACTGGAGGTCGGAGAGCGAGAAGCCGAGGCCGTCGCCGATGGCGGGCAGCGCGACGTTCAGGATCGAGAAGTCCACGGCCAGCATGAACTGGGTGACCAGGAGAACGGCCAGGATCAGCTTCAACCGGCCGGTGAGGTGGGGCGGTTGAGGCTGAGGAGTGGGAGAGTGCGCGAGGTCGGGGGTGGTCTCGGGCGTGGCGAGTGACGGGGACATGACTGGACTCCGGCTCTAATGGGTCTGGGGTTCCGTTACGGCCATGAAGGTAGCACCCGTTCGACATAATGGGAACCAGAGTTCCGATAAGCTGGTCCCGTCCCGCCCGCGCCGCCCCCAGGAGTCCCTCGTGCCCACGCCCTCCACTCCCCCGCCGGCCGACGCCCACGCGGCCCCCGCCGGCACCGTGCGGCCCGGCGGTCGGACCGCGCGCGTCCGCGAAGCCGTACTCAAGGCGGCCGGCGACACCCTCGCCGCCGAGGGCTTCGCCGCCCTCGACCTCGCCGAGATCGCCCGTCGCGCCGACGTCGGCAAGACGACCGTCTACCGCCGCTGGGGCACCCCCGGCGCCCTCGCCGCCGACCTCCTCACCGACATGGCGGAGACCTCCCTGCCCCGCGCCGACACCGGCACCCTCGACGGCGACCTCCTCGCCAACGCCCGGCTCGTCGTGCGGACCCTCGCCGACGCCCGCCAGGGACCCCTCTTCGTCTCCCTGATCGCCGCCTCCCTCTGCGACGAGCAGGCCGCCCGGGCCCTGCACCGCTTCTACGAGGTACGCGTCGCCGAGTGGGCCGGCTGCGTCAGCGACGCCGTCGACCGCGGCGAGATCCCGGCCGGCACCGATCCGCACGCCGTCATCGCCGCCGTCTCGGCGCCGCTCTACTACGCCCTGCTCAACTTCGGCCGCACACCCGGCGACCGGGATGCCGTGGCGGCCGCCCGGAGCGCCGCCGAGGCGGCCCGGGCCGGTGTATGGCGCGCCGAGTCCGCCTGACGCCGCCCCCTGGAACCGGCGGACTTCAGGCCGCGGCCCTTCTCCTCGCGCGGGAGGGGTGACCGGCCCGGCCGTCAGGCCACGGACCGTGGAGCGGCCCGCCGGTCCGTGGACCCCCGGTCACGGACCGGCGGGCACGCGGGGCGCTCAAGTCCCGCACGCGTAAAGCGTGGTGAGTTTCGTGACGGCCTCGCGCAGCACGGTCTGGTCGGCGCGGTTCACCGCGGCCCGCTGGGCGGGCTTCATCGTCTCCTCGTCCCACGAGGCGATGTCGACCCGGACCGTGAGGTACGGAGCGGTCGACCCCATCCGGCGGGCGCACCCGGCCGGCAGCGCGGCCTCGGCCCGGCCGGGGCGCGCCCAGGAGTGTGGCGCCGCGGGCCCGCCGAACGGGCCCGCGGGCGCGGTCACTTGGCCAGGAAGGCGAGGAGCGCGGTGTTGACCTCCTCGGCGTGCGTCCACAGCAGACCGTGCGGGGCGCCCTCGATCTCGACGTAGTCCGCGGCCGGCAGCGCCTTGTGGAACGGCCGCGCGGTGCCCTCGATCGGCAGGATGCGGTCGCTCGTGCCGTGCAGGATCAGGGCGGGGACGTCGACGGCCGGGATGTCGGACCGGAAGTCGGTGTACCAGGTGGACGGGGCGGCGGCCGCGGCGAAGAAGCCGCCGCGCGCGGCGACGTTCCAGCTGTTGCGCACGGCCTCCTCGCTGATCCGGCTGCCGAGGTTCTCGTCGAGGTTGTAGAAGTCCTGGTAGAAGGCGGTGTAATAGGCGTAGCGGTCGGCCTTGACCGCCGCGACGACACCGTCGAAGAACTCCTTCGGCGCGACGCCGTCGGGGTTGTCGTCGGTCTTCAGCAGGCACGGCTCCAGGGAGGCCAGGAACGCGACCTTGGCGACGCGGGCCGAGCCGTACCGGGCCACGTAGCGGGCGACCTCGCCGGTGCCCATCGAGAAGCCGACCAGCACGGCGTCGCGCAGGTCGAGGGTCTCCATCACGGTGTTCAGGTCGGCCGCGAAGGTGTCGTAGTCGTACCCGGTCGTCGGCTGGTCGGACTGGCCGAAGCCGCGGCGGTCGTACGTGATCACGCGGTAGCCGGCGTCCAGGAGCGCGGCGCTCTGCCGCTCCCAGGAGTGGCCGTCGAGCGGGAAGCCGTGGATGAGGACGACCGGCTGCCCGGTGCCGTGGTCCTCGAAGTAGAGGTCGATGGGGGCGGAGTGCTCCTGGCCCACGGTGATGTACGGCATGGTCTCTTCCTTCGTTCGGTCTGCGGTGGTCCGGTGCGCGCACGCGCGGCACGGTGCTCCGGTTCGACGAGGCCGGCCGCCGTGGGGACGGGGCCGGCTCTCGCCGTCGGTCGGGGCCCGGGCATTCACCGCGTTCGCGGCGTGCGCGGCACCAACGAGATTCACGCTAGGGCGGGTGATCCGCCGCGTGTTGCCCTCGTGTGCACGCTTCTTGCCTGGACGTGCGAGGTGGCTCGGCAGGCCCCCGGACCGGCCTCGGCCCGGCTTCCGTCCGGCTTCTTTCCCACTTCTGTCCGGCTTCTTTCGCGCTTCTGTCCGGCATCTTTCGCGCTTCTGTCCGGCATCTGTCCAGCTTCTGTCCGGCCGTACCGCAGCGCCCTGACCTGCGATGATCACGATCCCTGTGCACGCGGGGAACGGTTTAGAGTGCACGGAGAGACAACGTCCGGACCAAGACGGACGAGGACCAGCGAGAACGGACGAGGCCGGACGGGCCCGTCGAGGACGGACGGAGCGGGGCGGGCATGACAGGCATGGACGGCCCCCTGTCCCGTACCGGTCTGCGCGGCCGGGAAGCCGAACTCCGGACGCTCGCCTCGCTGATCTCCTCCGTCGCGGACACCGGCAGCGGCGCGCTGGCCCTGATCCAGGGCGAGCCGGGCATCGGCAAGACCACCCTGCTCACCGAGGCGGCCGCCAAGGCGGGCGCGGCGGGGTTCTCCGTCTGCGTCGGCCGCGCCGACGAACTGCACCACCTGGTGCCGCTCTCCTCGCTCGCGGCCTGCGTCGTGTACGGCGACCCGGACGTCGCCCTGGACGGCGTCCTGTACGACGGCCCGGACGGCACCCCCGACGGCGGCCGGCCGCTGCTGTCCGGGGACGCGTTCGCCGAACTGGCCCGCCACCACGACCAGGGGATCTGGCTGGTGGAGCGCCTCGCCGAGGCGATCGAGACCCGGGCCGCCGGCACGCCGGTGCTGATCAGCCTGGACGACGTCCAGTGGGCCGACCCGCTGAGCCGGTTCGTCCTGCAGCAGCTGCCGGCCCGGCTGCGGACCTCCCCGGTGCTGTGGATCCTGACCAGCCGGCCGGAGCCCGCGGGACCGGCGGAGGAGATCGTCGCCGCCGCGGCGGGCAACCTGCCGACGGTCGCCCTGCCACTGGGGCCGCTGTCCGGTTCCGCCGTCTCCCAGCTCGCCGGCGACACCCTCGGGTCGGACGTCGACGGGCCCGTACGGAAGCTGCTCGACGGAGCGGGCGGAAACCCGTTCCTGGCCGTCGAGTTGCTCGCGGGGCTGCGGAGCGACGGGGCCGCCGCCACGACCGCCGTCGAGGGCGGCGGCGGAGCCGACGCCCTTGACGTCACCGGGACTTCGGGCGAGGAGTCCATACCCCCGGGGCTGGTGACCGGTGTACGCGGGCGGCTCCGCTCCCTGAGCCCCGACACCCTGCGCTTCCTGCAGATGGGCGCGGTGCTGGGCCGCCGGTTCGGCTTCCAGGACGCCGCCGCGCTCCGCGGCCTGCCCGCCGCGGAGCTGATCACCGCACTCGACGAGGCCGTCCGCACCGGTCTCCTCGACGACGACGGCGACCGGCTGGCCTTCCGGCACGACCTGTTGCGCCAGGCGGTCTACGCCGACGTCTCCCCGTCCGCCCGCAAGGCCCTGCACCGGGAGGCCGCCCGGATCCTGGTCGCCGCCGGACACCGGCCGATCGACGCGGTCCCGCACATCCTCCTGGGAGCCGTGCCCGGCGACGAGGAGGCCGTGGCGCTGCTGCGGCGCGCGGCCGAGGACGTGCTGCCCGTCACCCCCGACCTGGCCGCCGACCTGATGACGCGCGCCCTCGAACTCGTACCGCCGACACGCCCGTTGTGGTTCTCCGTCGGTGAGCAGGCGATCCTCTGCCTGACCCGGGCCGGCCGGAACCTGGAGGCCCTGGCGATGGGCGACCGGCTGCTGGCCGGGCGGCCGCCGCTGGAGACGTTCGGCCGGCTGCAGGCGGCGCTCGGCGGGACGCTGTGGAGCATGGACCTCGCCGGCGAGCTGCGCCGCCGGGCCGAGGCCGCGCTCGCCACCGGAAGCGTGGCCCCCGAGATCGCGGCGCGGCTGACCGCCCTGCGCGCGCTCGCCCTGTCCCGCGAGCAGGACCTGGTCGCGGCGCGCGAGGCCGGCGAGGACGCGCTGCGCGGCGCGCTCGCCATCGGCGACCGGGAGGCGCACGTCCTCGCCCTGTCCGGGCTCGGCGAGATCGCGCAGAACGCGGGCGAGAGCATGGTGGCGAGGGAACGATTCGCCGCCCTGAGCACCCTCGACTCCGCCTTCCTCCCCGAGGAGATCGTCGCGCACCTGCACGCGGACGACTTCGCCGCCGCCGAGCGGCTGCTCGCGCGGGCGCGGGACGTCACGGAGACCCGGCAGGCGATGCTCCAGTGGGCCCAGGGCCAGCACGATCTGGGGATCGGCCGGCTCGACGACGCCGACGCCGGCTTCGCCACCATGGAACGCCTCGAGAACGAGGTGCGGGTGTCCGTCCAGCAGCTCAACGGCCGGGTGCTCCGCTCCCGGATCGCGCTGCTGCGCGGCGACGGGGACGCGGCGCGGGCGCACCTGGACGCGGCGCGGGAGCGGCTGGCGGCCAAGCCGAACCCGGGCAACACGGCCGCCGTACGGTTCCTCGAAGCCATCCACGCCGAGGCCGACGGGGACCTCGACCGTGCCGTCGACCGGATCCGGCACGTCCAGCGGGAGGGTTCCTTCATGCGCTGGCGGCTGCTGCGCGTGTACGTGGCCGCCGCCGTGCGCACGGCCCTGCGCGCCGGGGACCGCGCGCTCGCCGAGGACCTCGCGGCGCAGGCCGGGACGTACGCGGACCTCAACCCGGCCGTGCCGACCGCCACGGGCCTCGCCGCGCAGGCCCTCGGCCTCGTACGGGACGACTCCGCCCTCCTCGTCCGCGCGACGGAACTGCTCGGCGCGGGCCCGCGCCCGCTGGTCCGGGCCGACGCGGACGTGGATCTGGGGCGGGCGCTCCTGGCGGCGGGCGACCGGAGCCGGGCGGCGGCCGCGCTGGCGCGGGCCCGCGACACGTTCGCCGAGGCCGGTGCCCACGCCGGCGCGGCACGGGCGCAGCAGGCCCTGGACCGTACGGTGTCGGGGTCGGGGTCGGGGTCGGACTCGGGATCGGGGGCGGTGCGGGGGTCGGGTGGCCGCAGGGTGACGGCCGGGCCGCGTCCCGTCCAGGGCTGGGAGGCGCTCACCGCCTCGGAGAAGAAGGTCGCGCGCCTGATCGCCCAGGGCCACACCAACCGGTCGGCCGCCGATCTGCTCGTCCTCTCCCCACACACCGTCAACACCCATCTGACCTCGGCCTTCCGGAAGTTGTCGGTCAACTCCCGGGTGCAGCTCGCCAACCTGGTGACGGCCTTGCCCGACGACTGAGAAAGGGGCCTCGTCCCGCCCGGCGACGGGCCGGACAGCGCTGCTTAAGATGCATGCGGCCGGAAGCGGAGAGGCGAGCCCCTGGGGGTCCGGCCTGGCTCCGGCGCCCCACCCCCACACCCCCGCACTCCCCCCACTGTTCCTCTGCAAAGGCACCAGCATGATCTCTCCGGCCCGCCGGCCGGCGCGGCACGTCGCCGCCCGAATGACCGCGACGATGGCTCTGGTGCTCGCCGCCTCCGGCTGCGCCGGCGGCACGGGCGGAGGCGACGACTCCGACGCCGAGGCCACCTCCCTCACCGTGCTCGACTACTACACCGACGCCCCCGAGCATCAGCAGTGGACCGAGACGCTCGCCTCCTGCGGCAGGCGCGCGGGCGTCCGTATCGAGCACACGAGCGTCCCGCCGGCGTCGCTCGTCCCCCAGGTGCTGCGGCAGGCGTCGTCGCACACCCTCCCCGACCTGCTGATGCTGGACAACGCCGACCTCCAGCAGGTCGCCCGGACCGGGGCGCTGGCCCCGCTGGACACGTTCGGCCCCCTGAACGGCGCGACGAAGGGCGCCACGTCCGGCACCGCGTCGGGGATCGACACCCGGGACGTCACCGAGGGCATCCTGTCGGCGGGCACGTACGACGGGAAGGTGTACGGGCTCGCCCCGTACGTCAGCACGGTCGCCCTCTTCTACAACAAGGACATGCTCGCCGAGGCCGGCGTCGCCGTGCCGCGGACCTGGGACGAGCTGCGGGCGGCCGCCGCCCGGCTGACCCGGCCCGGCCGGTACGGCATGGCCGTCGACGCCAACGCGACCTTCGAGGGGACGTGGCAGTTCCTGCCGTTCCTGTGGTCCAACGGCGGCGACGAGTCGAAGCTCGACACCCCCGAGGCCGCGCAGGCGCTGCGGCTGTGGGTCGACCTGGTGAAGAGCGGGTCGATGTCGGCGTCGGTCCTGAACTGGAACCAGGCCGACGTCCACGACCAGTTCGCCGCCGGCCGGACCGCCATGATGATCAACGGCCCGTGGCGCATCCCCGCGCTGAAGGCGGACGAGAAGCTGAAGTGGGGCGTGGCCCCCGTCCCCGTCCCCCGGGCCGGGCAGCCGCCGGTCACCCCGCTCGGCGGCGAGGTGTGGACCGTGCCGCGGAGCGACTCGACGGCCCGGCAGAAGAAGGCCGCGCAGGTCCTCGGCTGTCTGAACACTCCCGCGAACACGCGCGCCCTGGCCGCCCAGCACCTCACCGTGCCCTCCCGCGCCGGGGTCGCCGCCGAGTACGCCCAGGCGAACCCGTCGATGTCCGTCTTCGTGGACAGCGTGAAGGACGCGCGCGTACGGACCGCGCGGCTCGGCGTCCGCTGGCCGCAGGCGGCCACCGGGATCTACACGGCGATCCAGTCCGCGCTGACCGGGCGGCAGACGCCGGAGGAAGCGCTGAAGGACGCGCAGCGGATCGCGACCGGTGCCGGGCTCTGACGGCGGGCCGGGCGGGTCACCCCGGCCATCCCGGACAGCCGGGACAGCCGGGACAGCCGGGGTGAACGGGAGGCGTGTGCGGCGCGCCCGGGAACGGCCGGCCGCCTGGCTGTTCGTGCTGCCCGCCGCCGCGTACCTGCTGCTCTTCCTCGGCTGCCCGCTCGTCCAGAACCTCGTGATGAGCCTCCGGCGGTACGACGCCACCGGCTTCGCCACGGGTGACGCCCCCTTCACCGGCCTGCGCAACCACGCGGCGGTCCTGTCCTCCACGCTGTTCTCCGAGGCGGCGGTGAACACGGCGCTGTTCACCGCCGGATCGGTCCTCGGGCAGTTCACGATCGGCCTCGCCCTCGCCCTGTTCTTCCAGCGCCGCTTCCCCCTCGCGGGGCCGCTGCGCGCGCTCCTCCTGCTGCCCTGGCTGCTGCCGCTCGTGGTGTCCGGGGCGATCTGGCGGTGGATGCTCGACCCCGACACGGGCCCCGTCAACGCGCTGCTGCGCGGCCTCCACCTCACCTCGTCCGGCATCCCCTGGCTCACCGGCCCCACCGAGGCGCTGGTGTCCGTCATCGTCGTCAACATCTGGGTGGGCGTCCCCTTCACCACCGCGCTCCTGTACGGCGGACTCCAGGACATCCCCCCGCATCTGTACGAGGCGGCGCGGCTCGACGGCGCCGGGCCGGTACGGATCCTCCGGCATCTCACCTGGCCGCTGCTGCGGCCCGTGGCGCGCGTCGTCGTGCTGCTGGGCGTCGTCTACACGGTCAAGACGGCGGACCTGATCCTCGTGCTGACGGGCGGCGGCCCGGCCGGCGCCACACAGACCCTCGCCACGCGCGCGTACGAGCTGTCCTTCCAGCGGTACGAGTTCGGATACGGCGCCGTGCTCGGCAACGTCCTGATCGCCGTCTCGACCCTGTTCGCCCTCCTTCACCTGCGGCGGCTCCGGGCCGGCGGCGGCCGGGCGGTGTCCGCGTGAGGCGTGGGGAGAAGCGCGGGCCGGGGCCCGGCGCGGGGCGCGGGGCGAGGCGCGCGCCGGGGCGGCGCGGCCTGCCGTCGACGGTCGTCGGGATCGTCCTGCTCGCCGTGATGCTGTTCCCCGTCTACTGGATGGTGAACACCTCCCTGCAACCCGCGGGCGGCATCGTGCGGGGCGACTGGTTCCCCGCCGCCCCCGATCTCGGCGGGTACGCGACGGCGCTGCGCGACCAGGGCGGCCACCTGGTCACCAGCCTCGTGGTGTCCCTCGGCAGCGTGGCGCTCAGCCTCGGGCTCGCCGCGCCGGCCGCGTACGGGCTGACCCTGCTCCGCGCGCGCCGCACCCGGCTCGTCCTGCTCGGCGTCCTGGTCACCCAGATGGTGCCGGGCATCGTCGTCGCCGACACGCTCTACGGGGCATATGCCGAGCTGGGGCTGCTGAACTCGTCCCCCGGGCTCGTCCTCGCCGACTCCACCGCCGGGGTGCCCTTCGCGATCGTCGTCCTCCACACGTTCATGCGGACCATCCCCCGGGAGATCGTCGAGGCGGCCCGGATGGACGGCGCCGGGCGGCTGCGCGTGTTCCGGTCGGTGGTGCTCCCGCTGAGCGTCAACGCGCTCGTCACCGCCGGAGTCTTCACCTTCCTCTTCACCTGGGGCGACTTCCTGTTCGCGCTCACCCTGACCACCTCCGGGCCGGTCCGGCCGATCACCCTGGGCGTCTACGACTACCTCGGCGCGCACACCGGCCAGTGGAACGCCGTCATGGCGACGGCGGTCCTCGCGTCCGTCCCCGCCGCGCTGCTGCTGGTCGTCGCCCAGCGATTCGTCACCTCCGGAGCGACCCGGGGAGCCGACAGATAGGCAGTCCGCCTATCTAGCGGGTTCACGTGATGTGCCGGACGAGGCCGGCTGGCACGGTGGGTACGAAGGCACTCCCGTCGAAAGGCACACGCGCATGGCTCCGGAGACCCTGGAGATCCTGGACATCCCGGCCGTCATGGAATCCCCGTGGCTCACGGGCCTCCTGACGACCCCGGAGGGGCGCGCCCCCCGCGGATTCGACCTCGCCGCCGTCCTGCCCGCCCCGCGCGGGCGCGCGTACCGGCGCGAGCCCCGGTCCCGGACGCTCGGGGACGTGAACGGCGCCACGGACGTCCCCGCCCCCGTCCCCGACGGGGTGCCCCACGGCCGGGTCCGGGTGCGGCCGCTCAGCCGGGTCCGGTCCGTCGCGGTGGCCGGCGACCGTCAGGACCTCCGGCGTACGCGCCTGCGCGTACCCCGGGGCGAGCGGCACCGCTACGTCGTCGTCGAACTGCTGGAACAGGGAGTCGCCCGCCTGGAACAGGACGGCCGGACGGCGGTCCTCGGGCCCGGGGACATCGTCGTCTACGACCTCGGGCGGCCCGTCCGGCTGGATCTCCCCGAACCGTCCCGCACCAAGTCCGTGATCCTGCCGAAGGACATCCTGGGCCTGAAGGAGTGCGACCTCGCCCGCCTCACCGCCCGGCGCCTCCCGAGCGACACCCCGCTCGCCGGGCTGCTGTCCCCCTTCCTCTGCGGCTTCGTGGACGGGGCCGGCACGTACCCGCCGCGGGTCGTCGAGGTGCTGGCCCGCGGCCTCGTGGACCTGCTCGGGGTCCTCAACGACGAGGTGACCGGCCGGACCGCGGCGGCCGGGGAGCCGCCCCGCGGGAACCGGGCGCTGCGCCTGCGGATCCAGGCGTTCATCGACCGCCGGCTCGCGGACCCCGGGCTGACCCCGCGGGCCATCGCCCAGGCCCACCACATCTCCGTGCGCTATCTGCACAAGCTCTTCGAGAACGAGGACGCCACCGTCAACCGGTGGATCCAGCGGCGCCGCCTGGACCGGTCCCGGCGCGACCTCGCGCTCCACCGGAACGTCACGATCGCGGCCGTGGCGCACCAGTGGGGGTTCACCAGCGCCGCGCACTACAGCCGGGTGTTCCGGGCCGCGTACGGGATGTCCCCCAGGGAATGGCGCGAGAGCGGCGAGGCGTCGCTTGCGGGGACGGCGTCCGTCCAGCTCGTCGAACCCTGAGACCGCCTCCGAGGCCGGGGGTGAGGCGTCGGGGTCCGGGGGCCGGACCCCGTAGGGCGTCATCCCGGTGACTCCGCCGCGTCGCGCCGTACCACCACCGGCCCGGCGGCGACGTCGAACGCGTGCGTCACCTCCGGCGCCGTACCCGGCATCAGCAGGCCGCGGGCGCGTTCCTCGTGCTCGCGGTCCGTGGCCGTGAGCCGGCCCCGGTGCTGGGCGAGGTGCTCCGCCCACGAGCCGACGACGTACGTCTCCACGAACCCTTCCGGGTCGTTGCCGTCCTGGTAGAGCCCCCAGTCGAGGGCTCCCGTACGCCGTCGTGACCGGGCCACGTGCGCCATCCCGTCGGTGAACGCGGCGCGGTTCTCCGGGGCGACCCGGTAGGACACGGAGATCCGGACCGGACCGTCGGCCGGGCCCGGTTCGAACACCAGCGGCGGTACGGGCCAGTGGCCGGACGGCGTCGGGTCGATGGCGTCCGCGTCGTACAGCGGCCACCAGCGCACGCTCACCGCGCCGGCCACCAGCAGTCCGGCCGCCGTCAGGAGCGAGACGGCCGGTCCGGGTCCCGCGGCGAGCGCGCCCCACACGGGTGCCGCGAGGGCCTGGCCGCCCTGGAAGACCAGCAGGTAGACGGCGAGCCCGCGGGCCCGCACCCAGCCGGGCAGCCGGGTCTGGAGGGTGGCGTTCAGGGTCGACAGGACGCCGATCCAGGCCAGTCCGGCGGGCAGCAGCACGACGACCGCGAGCCAGGGGGCGGGGGCCGCGGCCAGGACCGCGAGCACGCCGGCGTAGACGACGGCGCCCGCGGCGAGGGTGCCGTTGGGCCCGAGCAGGCGCCGTACGGCCGGCAGCACGAACGCGCCGCCCACGGCGCCGACCCCGACCGCGCCGAGCAGCAGCCCGTACCCGCCCGGGCCCAGGCCCAGGGACCGGCTCGCGACCAGCGGAAGCAGCGCCCACAGCGCCGCGCCGCCGGGCACGAACAGCACCGTGCGCAGCAGGACCCGGCGGACCCCGGGCGCGTTCCGGACGTACCGGCGGCCCGTCCGCAGCGCCTCGCGCAGCCTCTCGCCCCCGGCGGCCGGGGCCAGGGGCCGCTTCCAGACCAGGAGGACGGCGGCGATACCGAGGTACGACACGGCGTTGAAGGCGAAGACCCAGCCGACGCCCGCCGCCGCGACGACCACGCCGCCGAGGGCCGGTCCGGCCGCCCGGGCCAGGTTCATGTTCACCGCGCCGAGCGCGGCGGCCTGCCCCAACTGGGCGCGGTCCACCAGCTCCGGCTGGATCGCCTGCCAGGCCGGGCCCATCAGGGCGGTGCCGCAGCCCATCAGGAAGGTGAGGCCGAGCAGCAGCCCGGGCGTCAGCGCGTCCGCGAACGCGAGGACGGCGAGCGTGGTGGACACGCCGAGCATGGCGAACTGCGCGGCCAGCAGCACCCCGCGCCGGTCGAACCGGTCCGCGAGGACGCCCGAGGGCAGCGCCAGCAGCATGACGGGGAGGCTAGACGCGGTCTGCACGAGCGTCACCAGCGTGGCGCTCTCCCCGACCAGCAGCCACTGCGCGCCCACGGTCTGCATCCAGCTGCCGACGTTGGAGGCGAGCTGCGCGATCCACAGCGCGCGGAAGACGCGCACCGCGAACGGCGCCCAGGCGGAGGTGACTTCACGCTCCGGAGGCTTGGAGGTCGTCGTCATGGTCAGGCCGGGGTACGGGGCTGGGCCGGGCCGCCGCCGGGCGTCGCCGCGCCCTCGGCCGCCGGGCCGCCCGGCACCGGGCGGTGCAGGACGGCGCGGGTGAGCAGGCCGCTCACCGGCCCGGCCGCGATCGCCGGGAGCACCACCCACCACGGCCAGGCCGGCAGCCCCAGCGCCTGGTCGAGCGACCACCGGCCGGGCCCGGTGAGCGCGAGCGCGCCGGAGACGGCAACGAGGACCAGCGGGTACTCGTAACCGTCGTTCTGCACCCACAGGCCGTGCCGCCACTTGACGGTGCCCGCGACCGTCATCACGCCCATGGCGGCCATCGCCGCCAGCGGCGTGAGCAGGCCCGCGGCCAGGAACAGGCCGGCACCGATCTGACTGGCCCCCGCGACGACCGCGGTCAGCCGCCCCCCGCGGAACCCGTCGTGCCGGAACTCCTCGGTGCCGCCCGCCAGTCCGTGTCCGCCGAGGCGGAAACTCACTTTCTGGACCCCGTGTCCGGCGACGAGAAGTCCCATGACCGCCCGGAGGACCAGCAGTCCCGCGTCCATCATCCGATTGCCTGCCTGTTCCCGATTCCCGACTATCCCCGTATGCGGCCGGTGCGGCCTGGTGGTTGACGCACGGGCCGGATCAGCCGGCGGCGTGCTCCCCGATGACGGCCTGCGCGTAGACCACGCCGAGGCCGTACGCGCCCGCGTGCTCCTTCACGACGTCCATGACCGGCAGGTACGTCTCGCCGCGGGCCCAGTCGCGCTGGAGCTCCAGGAGCACCTGCACCCAGGTGACGGGGACGACGCCGGCCTGGACCATGCGCTGGATGGCGTGCTCGTGGGCCTGCGGGCTCACGCCGCCGGACGCGTCGGTGACCACGTACACCTCGTAGCCCTGCGCGAGCGCGGAGAGCGCGGGCAGCACGACGCACACCTCGGTCCACAGACCGGCGATGACGAGCTTCTTGCGGCCGGTGGCCTTGACGGCCTCGACGAAGGCGGCGTCCTCCCAGGCGTTCATCGTCGTGCGGTCGACGATCTCCTGGCCGGGGAAGACCGCGGCGAGCTGCGGCATGATCGGGCCGGAGAACGACTCGGCGGCGACGGTGCTGAGTACGGTCGGCACGTCGAAGGTGTGGGCCGCCTTCGCCAGGCCGACGGTCGCGTTGATGATCGAGGTGCGGTCGCCGCTGCCGGTGCCGA
The DNA here is from genome assembly GCF_040635425.1 of Streptomyces laurentii. Taxonomy (NCBI): domain Bacteria; kingdom Bacillati; phylum Actinomycetota; class Actinomycetes; order Kitasatosporales; family Streptomycetaceae; genus Streptomyces; species Streptomyces laurentii. The sequence goes on from NZ_JBEYHT010000015.1 coordinate 115,679, forward strand.
AGAACATCTGCGGCTGGTGGTCGACGAAGAGGACCGCGCAGTTGTCCGGGGTGAGCAGGTCGGGGCTGGGGGACGCGGTGACCTCGGCGAGGGTGGTCATGGTGGTGCCTTTCCACGCGTGGTGCGAGCCCGGCCGCACGGTGACGGCGGGGCGAAGAGGAAGTGGGTTCCCGGGACGGGCGACACAGGGCCGGGCCCGTCCCGGAAGACCGGGTGGGGCGAGAGCGGGCCGGGAGCCGGACGCACGGCGCGATCCACGTGAATCCACATGAGTCCACATGAGTCCGCATGAGGAATCGGCGTGTTCGCGCTTCCGGCAGCGCCTCGCTCTCTGCCCCGCCACGCTAGGTCCGGCCGGAAGTCCCGGGTATCCCGGCAGCGCACAAAGAGCGTTCACCGAGTGCACTCCCGGCCGGCCCGCGTCCGGGTGCGCCGACAGTCACCACCCCGTGCGCTGCGGGGACATCCGCCGCCGGGCCGGGCGCCTAGCGTCGCGACGGATCCGTACAACCCCACGCACACAGCACCGCACCGCAGGAGGCGCGCCATGACCACCCACTCCCCGGCCCCGCACGGAAGCCAGCCCTGGCTGCACCAGAAGGGCGAGGTGATCCAGGAGTACGGGACCGTCAAGCAGTTCCCGGTCGGGCTGTCCTACGAGACGCGGATGTACTCCTGCCAGCGTCTGAACCGGGTCCTCGCGGACACGCAGATCCTGCACGGCCTCTACAAGAAGCACCACTGGCTGATGCGCGGCGCGACCTTCTACCAGCTGCACCTGGTCCTGGACCGGCACGCGGGCGAGCAGCTGGAGATCGTCGACGCGCTGGCCGAGCGCGTCCAGTCGCTGGGCGGCGTCGCGGTCGGCGACTCCCGGCACGTCGCCGAGCTCACCTCGATCCCGCGCCCCCCGGACGGTGTGGAGGAGGTGCCGGCGATGCTGTCCCGGCTGCTCGCGGCCCACGAGACCATCCTGATCGACGCCCACGACGCGGCCGCCCGGGCCGCCGCGAGCGGTGACGACGGCACCAACGACCTGCTGGTCTCCCAGGTGATCCGGACCGGCGAGCGGCAGGCGTGGTTCCTGGCCGAGCACCTGGTGGACACCCCGCTGGTCCGCGCCTGACGCGCGGCCGCCGCCGCCGTCCCCGGACCGCCGCACGCCTCGGCGGTCCGGGGACGGCGGCCGTGCTTCAGGCCGCCGTCCACCCGCCGTCGACCGGCACGGCCGCGCCGGTCACGAACGAGGCACGGTCGCTGAGGAGCCACGCCGCCGCCTGCGCCACCTCCACCGGCTCGGCCATCCGCTTCTGCAGGGAACGGGCGACGAAGCTCTCCTCAAGGGAGGGCGTGTCGGTCAGGACCTGCTCCATGAGTTCCGTCCGGGTACTCCCCACCACGAGGGCGTTCACCCGGATCCCGCGCTGCCCGTACTCGTCGCCGCCCGCCTTCGTCAGGCCGATCACCGCGTGTTTCGCCGCGATGTACGACGCCGTGGCGCCGGTCGCGACCACGCCCGCGCAGCTTGAGGTGTTGACGACGGCTCCGCCTCGGCCGTCGGCCAGCATGACGCCTATCTGGGCCTTCATGCAGTTCCAGACACCGCGCACGTTCACGTCCATGACCTGGTCGAAGACGGCGTCGTCGGTCTCGTGCAGCGGGGTGCCCGCCGTGGCCCAGCCGGCGTTGTTGAAGCCGCCGTCGAGCCGGCCGTACGTCCGCACGGCGGCGTCGGCCACCCGGCGGACGTCCGCCGGGACCGTCACGTCCCCGGCGACCGCGAGCGCCTTTCCGCCGGCCCCGGCTATCTCCTCGGCCAGCTTCCCGATCTCCCTCTCCCGGCGCGCCATGACGACCACGGCCGCCCCTTCGGCGGCGAACAGCCGCGCCGCCGCCGCTCCGATGCCGCTCGACGCACCGGTGATCATGATCGTCTTGCCGGCCAGCATCCCGCGGTCGCCGTTCGTCGTCGGGGTACTCATCGTGGGGGTACTCGTCGTACTCGTCGTGGGGACACTCATCGCGCGTTCCTCTCGAATCCACTCGGCTCGGTCACAGGCGTACGCGGGTCAGCTCACGGGTGCCGTCCGCCAGACCCCGCCCGCGGCGGCCTGGGCGTCGAGTGTCCGCAGCAGCTCCTCGTCGATCGCGTCCAGCGAGTCGACGAGGTGCCGCACCCCCAGCTCCTCCATGAAGGCGCGCTGGAAACTGCTGGGGTGGCCGATGAACGGCACGTCGAGGGCCTTGGCCGCCTCGGCGACCCGGGCGACGTCGTCGACGAACAGCACCTGGTCGAGGCCGAGTCCGAAGACGTCCCCGGCGATCTCCTTGATGCCGGGCCGGAAGGAGTCCGTGCAGACGTAGCCGGGTCCGTCGAACAGGTGGGCCCAGGCTCCCAGATGGGTGTCGAAGTGCGGCCGGCTCAGGCCGCCGTAGCAGACCACCGCGAGCCCCAGGTCCCGTACGCGGGCGATGAGTTCGGCGGCACCGGGCAACGGCCGGATCGGGTGCTCGGCGACGTAGCGGTCCCGCTCGGCGAAGTAGATCTCCAGGGCCTGTTCGCCCGTCACGTCGAGACCGGCCGCCCGGGCCATCTCGCCGCCCGCGATCCGGCGCGGCTGGGAGAGGATGCGGCGCTCGGTCTCGGCGTCGTACACACCCCCTCGGCTGGTGACGAAGGCGCCGATGACGGGGCTGAACGTGTCGTTGAGCAGCACGCCGTCGATGTTGAGCGCCACGAGGCGCAGCCGGTCTAAGCGCTGATGCATGGTCCGTCCTTGTCCGAAGTTCGTTCAGGCAGATGGAACGTTCATGGCTGGTGCGTCAGCGGCCGGAGCCCGCTGTCAGGCCGTTGACGGCGGCCTCCCTCTCCTCGCTCACGTCGATGCCGGCGGCGGCGTGGGGCGTGGCGATGGCCGGCATGATCAGCCGCCACATGGTCCGCGCCCGCTCGGGCAGGTCGTCACGGCCACTCGCCAGGAGGGAGTACGCCTGCAGTCCCGTGCACGCGGCCACGAGGAACTCGGCGAGCGCGTGGACGTCCGTGTCCGTCCGCACATCACCCGCCGCGAGGCCGTCGACCAGGCACTCCTCCATGATCTGGGCCCACTGGCGGTAGGGGGTGACATCGTCGAAGCCGTAGCCGGTCTGTTCGCTGGTGAGCCGGACGCCCGCGCGCAGCAACGGATCGGACTGCAGCTTGTGCGACCACACGAGGGTGATGTCCACCAGCCGCTGCAGCCCCTCCGATCTCAGGGAAGGCACGATGGTGGCCGGCTGCTCGTGCATGACGGCCTGGGCCAGTGCCTCTTTGTTGGGGAAGTGGAAGTACACGGCGCCGAGCGTCACACCGGCGCGCTTCATGATCTCCCGCATCCCGGCACCGTGATAGCCCCGCTCGTCGAACACCTCGGCAGCGGCGCGCAGGATCTCCTCGCGCGTCTTCTGTGCTCGCTCCTGCTTCGGTCCCGGCATGGGTGCCCGGCCCTCCCTCGATAAACGAAAAGAACGACCGTTACTTTACTTGTCGTCGTTCCAGGAACCCAGAGCCTGTGCACAACCGGCTGACACCGGCCGGAATCCTCCCCCTTTGAGGCTCTTTCGGGACCATGACCCCGGCTGCCGCCCCGGCGGCGCGCTCACGCGCGTCCGGGCGGGTCCCCGACGCGCCCCGATCTCCGGAAACTCGGGGGCGCGGACCGGAAGGATGCGGCGGTTCTCCCCGTTTCACTCGGCAGAGCGGCCCGTAGCCGGCCCTTCGCCGTCTCCCCGTTCGCCGCTCGCTGTTCGTTGTCCGTTGTTCGCTGTTCATCGATCCCGCAGAAAGGCCACCACCGTGAAGGTAGAGATCTGGTCGGACATCACCTGCCCCTGGTGCTACGTCGCTCAGGCCCGGTTCGAGAAGGCGCTGGCCGCCTTCCCGCACCGGGGAGCCGTCGAAGTGGAGCACAAGTCGTACGAGCTGGAGCCCGGTCGCGCCAAGGGCGACGTGGAGCCCATCATCAAGGTGCTCATGAAGGGGAAGGGCTGGACCGAGGCGCAGGCGCTCGCCAACGAGCGGAACCTCACCGCCCAGTCCGCGGGCGAGGGGCTGCCGTACGTCGCCGGGCGGGACCACGGAAGCACCTTCCACATCCACCGGCTGCTGCACTTCGCCAAGGCCCGCGGCAAGCAGCACGAGCTCGTCAAGGCGCTCTACCGGGCCAACTTCGGCGAGGAGGGCTCCCTCTTCGCCGACGACGAGCGGCTCGTCGCGCTCGCCGCCGAGGTCGGGCTCGACGCCGATGCCGCCAGGAAGGTGCTCGCCGCCCCCGACGCCTACGCCGACGACGTCCGCGCGGACGAGCGCGAGGGTGCCCAACTCGGGGTCGCGGGAGTCCCGTTCTTCGTCTTCGACCGGCAGTACGGCGTCTCCGGCGCCCAGTCCGCCGAGGCCTTCACCCGGGCCCTCACCCAGGCCTGGGGCGACCGCTCTCCCCTCCAGGCCGTCGAGGGCGCGGACGACGCCCATGTGTGCGGGCCGGACGGCTGCCCCGTTCCCCACTGAGACAGCGGCGAACGGCGGGGGCGTCCTTCCCAGGGGAGGGACGCCCCCGCCGTTTTCCGGCGGGAACGACGGACGGCGCCACGCTCCGGAAGGACAGGAGCATGGCGCCGTCTGCGACGCACGGGGCGGCTCCGCTCAGCCGCTCACATGCTGCGGGGACTTCTCGGAGATCCCGCTGAGGTCACCGATGTCGCTGATGTCGCTCGCCTCGACCTTGACCTCGGCCGACGGCGCGTTCTTCTTCATGGCCAGGGCGAGGATGCCGCCCAGGACCAGGAGGCCGGCGCCGACGTAGCCGGCCAGGTGCAGGCCCGACACGATGTCCGCCTTCGCCGCCTCCGCGTAGGTGCCGGAGAAGGTGGAGTTGGCGATCGCGACCAGGAACGCGAGGCCCACCGCGCCACCGACCTGCTGCGCCGTCGAGGCCATCGCGCTCGCCACGCCCTGCTCCTCCGCGCCGACGCCGGAGCTGGCGGAGGCGAAGACGGAGACGAAGACGAGACCGCCGCCGATACCCCAGATGACGGAGCCGGGCAGCAGGGCGTAGAAGGAGCCGCCGACCGACATGCCGAGGATGGTCGCCGCGATGCCGATGCCGTTGACGACCATGCCGGTCGACAGCGTGGCGCGCATGCCGTACCGCTCCATGAACTTCGGCGCGAGCTTGCCCGAGCCGATGATCGAGACCAGCGTGAGCGGCAGGAACGCGAGGCCCGCCTGGATCGCGGTGTAGCCGAGGACCGGCTGCACGTAGGTGGTGAAGCTGTAGTACGCGCCGGCCAGCGCCGTCTGGAAGACGAAGAGCACCGCCATGGCGACGACCAGCGGCCGGTTCTTCAGGAGCCGGAGCGGCATGAGCGGGTTGGCGGTCTTCGCCTCGGTCACGAAGAAGGCGAGGAGGAGGACGACACCGAGGGCCAGGGAGCCGAGGGTGAGCGGGGCGGCCCAGCCCTCGTCGGGTCCCGTCACCAGGCCGGTGACGATCGCGGAGACACCGACCGTGGAGAGCAGCGCGGCCGGGATGTCGAAGCCCTTGGAGAGGTTCGCCGGGCCGTCCGGGCGGATCGCCGACGGGGCCGGCAGCAGGGCGATGAGCGCCAGCGGGATGTTGACGAAGAAGATCCAGCGCCACGAGGCCAGGTCCGTCAGCACACCGCCGAGAAGCGCTCCCGCCGCGAGGCCGAGCGAGCCGGCGGCACCCCAGGCGGCGAACGCCTTGTTGCGCTGGGCGCCCTCGAAGGAGGTGGCGATCAGGGCGAGCACCGCGGGGAAGAGCAGCGCGCCGCCGACGCCCTGGAAGAGACGCGCGCCGATGAGGACGGCCTGCGTGGTGGCGAGGCCGCCGACCAGCGAGGAGACCCCGTAGAACGCGAGGCCGGTCATGAAGAGCCGGCGGGCACCGATGCGGTCGACCGCGCGGCCGCCGAAGAGCAGCAGCCCGCCGAAGGCCACCGCGTAGGCGGAGACGACCCATTGCAGGGACTGGGCCGAGAAGCCGAGGGCGGTGCCGATGTCGGGCAGCGCGACGTAGACGATGTTGAGGTCGACGCTGATGATGAACTGGGAGAAGGCCAGCAAGAACAGGACGAGTCCCGCCTTCTTGGCTGGTGTCGACGTGGTCACAAGACCTCCATGGTCTTCTTCATGGTCGTTCTTTTCCGGTGGGGGGCTCGGGTACGGCGGACGGGGCGCCGCCGCGCGGTCGGGGGCTCCGCGCGGCGGCGGTCCGGGCCGTGCCCGAGGCAGCCGTGACGGGTCATCAGCCGAAGCTCAGCTGAAGTTCGTTGGGGCCGGTGATGCCGATCGCCGGGCGCCAGGTGACCTCACCGACGACGTTCGGGGCACCGAGGCGGCGGGCGAGCGCGGGCAGCGCCTCGGTGATCTCCATCCGGGCGAGGGGGGCGCCCAGGCAGTAGTGCGGGCCGCCGCCGAACTGCATCACGGCCGTCGCGCGGTCCGCCGTGATGTCGAAGACGTCACCGCCGGGGTAGGCGAGCGGGTCGCGGTGCACCGCCTGCACGCCGATCATGAACATCGTGCCCTCGGGTATCTTCCGCCCGCGGAACTCGAAGTCCTCGGCCGCGTACCGGTAGACGGCATTGGACGAGGGGCGCCAGCGCATGACCTCCTCGACCGCCCGCGGGGCGAGCTCCGGGTTCTCACGGAGCAGGGCCCACTGGTCGGGATGCTCGGAGAAGGTGACCATCGCGTTGGCCAGCTGGAGGCGCGTCGTGTCGTGCGCGGCGAACACCATGGTGACGACGAGGTTGCGCAGTTCCTCCAGGCTGACCCGGGCCCCGTCGACGTCCTCCTTCTGGGCGGTGACGAGGGCGGAGACGAGATCCCCGGTGGGCGCCTCGGCCTTCTTGGCCATGAGGGTGTCCACGTAGTCGTACAGGCCGACGACGGCGGCCTCGACACGCGCCGGGATGTCGCCGCCGAGCGCGAGGCTGAAGACCAGGCCGATCTCCGAACTCCAGGTGCTGAAGCGCGGGTAGTCCTCGGCCGGCACGCCGAGCAGTTCGGACATGACGGTCAGCGGCAGCGCGTCGGCGAAGGCCTCGAAGAAGTCGACCTCGCCCTTGGCGGCGATCTCGTCGGCGAGGCGCTCGGCCGCCTGCTTGATGACCGGGCGCAGGTTCTCCAGCATGCGCGGGGTGAACGCGCGGCCGACGAGACCCCGGAGCCGGCGGTGGCTGTCGCCGTCCCGGTTCACCAGGCCGTTGACGAACCAGTCGTAGACGGGGCCGCCGCTGATGCCGTTCTGCTCCATGAAGCCGGTGCCGTTGTGGGTCAGCCGGTTGTCCCTGACCAGCTCCGCGGCCTCCGCGTGACGCAGGACGAGCATGCCGAGCGGAGTCTCGGCGTACCATCCCGCGGCCTGGGCCCGGACGACCTCGGGCAGGTCGAAACGGAACTCGGGGTCGATGACGTTGATGAACGGGACCTCGGAGGCTTCCGGCACGGAAAGGGTGTCCGCTGACATGTCTTGACCGTCCTTGAGAGGGATCGGGGGCAGAGGGAACTCGGATCTCGGATCTCGGATCTCGGAACTTCGCCGGATCTCGGATCTCGGGACTACGCCGGATCTCGGATCTCGGGACTACGCCGGATCTCGGATCTCGGGTCTCGCGACTCGCTTATCGCGAGATTACATATCTATCGTTCGGTTTTCTCCGCGGGGCGCGGCACCCAGGAGCGGGTTTGGCAACTTGCCAAACCCGCTCCGGCTTCCGGGAGCCGACTCGCGCCCGCCTGGCCTTGGCGGCCCGCCCACGGTCAGCGGAAGTCGCTGTCGCGGTACTCCGCCGGGGAACCGGCGGTGCTCGCCGACCGCAGCTCGACGCGGCGGATCTTGCCGGACACCGTCTTCGGCAGCGGGGCGAACTCGATGCGCCGGATCCGCTTGTACGGGGCCAGCGTCTTTCGCGCGTACGCGAAGAGCCTCCCGGCCGTCTCCGGACCCGGCTCGAAGCCGTCGGCCAGGACCACGTACGCCTTGGGGACGGCGAGCCTCAGCGGGTCGGGCGCCGGGACGACGGCCGCCTCCGCGACCGCCTCGTGCTCCAGGAGCACGCTCTCCAGCTCGAACGGGCTGATCTTGTAGTCGGACGCCTTGAAGACGTCGTCCGACCGGCCGACATAGGTGATCCGGCCGTCCGCGTCACGGCGGCCGATGTCGCCCGTGCGGTAGAGGCCGCCCGCCATGGCCTCGCCCGTGCGCTCCCAGTCGCCGTGGTAGCCGCTCGTCAGGCCCACCGGGCGGTCCGGACGCGACAGTTCGAGACAGATCTCGCCCTCGTCGGCCGGCGCGCCCGACGGATCGATCAGCGTCACCGTGAAGCCGGGCGCGGGATGCCCCATGGAACCGGGAACGGGCTCCATGCCGGGGAAGTTGCCGATGGCCAGGCTCATCTCGGTCTGCCCGAAGCCGTCCCGGACGGTCACCCCCCAGGCGTCCCGGACCCGCTCGATCACCTCGGGATTGAGCGGCTCCCCGGCCCCCACCGCCTCCCGCGGCGGCGTCCGCAGCCGGCCGAGGTCGGACTGGATGAGCATCCGCCACACGGTGGGCGGGGCGCAGAAGGAGGTGACCCCCACCCGGTCCATCTCGAACATCAGCCGGGCCGCGTCGAACCGCTCGTAGTCGAACACGAACACGGTCGCCTCGGCGTTCCACGGCGCGAAGAGACTGGACCAGGCGTGCTTGGCCCAGCCCGGCGAGGAGATGTTCAGATGCACGTCGCCGGGGCGCAGCCCGATCCAGTACATCGTCGACAAGTGCCCGACGGGATACGAGACATGGGAGTGCTCCACCAGTTTCGGCGCCGAGGTCGTCCCCGAGGTGAAGTAGAGCATCAGCAGGTCGTCCGCGCGGGTCGGACCGTCGGGCTCGAACCCGCCCTCGTACGCCTCGAAGCGCTCGTACGGCAGCCAGCCCGCGGCCGCGTCCGCGCGGGTGCCGCCGACCAGGACGCGCGTGTAGGAGCCCGGCACCTCGTCGAACTTCGCCCGGTCCGCCGCCCGGACGACGACGTGTCCCACCCGGGCCCGCTCGATCCGGTCCCGCAGGTCCACCGGACCGAGCTGCGGCGTCGCCGGAGTGAGGACGGCTCCCAGCTTCATCGCCGCGAGGGCCGTCTCCCACAGCTCCACCTGGTTGCCGAGCATGACGAGGATCCGGTCGCCCGCCCCGACACCCTGCGCCCGCAGCCAGCCCGCGAGCCGCGAGGAACGGGCGGAGAGGCCCGCGAAGGAGTGCCGCGACTCCCGGCCGTCCTCCTCCACGATGTAGAGGGCGGTGCGCTCGTTGCCCTCGGCGATCACGTCGAACCAGTCGAGCGCCCAGTTGAAGTACTCGGGCCGGGGCCAGGCGAAGTCCTCGTACGCGGCCCGGTAGTCGCCGCGCCGGGCGAGGAGGAAGTCGCGGGCCGCCCGGAACTCGTCCGTGGCGCCCGCGTGGCCCTGGCCGCCGTGACCGGTCACCGCGGCCGTGCGGCCCCGCGTGACGGACGGGTCGGCGTTGTCGTCGTGGAACGGCTCGGCCACGGGGGTTCTCCTTGGATCGGTAAGCGAACGGGCGAAGGGGACGAGGAGGGGGAGGAGTTCGGGAGGGCGCGCGGTGTCGCGGAGCCGCGGCCGGTGGCGGCGGTGCGCGACCGGACGAGTGCGGTGATGCCGAACGGACCGAGCATCGTGAGCAGCGCGTCGCGTGTGTCGCGGGTCCCGGTGGCCTCGATGGTGACCGTCTCGGGCGAGACGTCCACGATCCGGGCGCGGAAGCGCCGGACGATCTCGATGACGTGGGAGCGGGTGTCGTGGCAGGCGCGGACCTTCACCAGGACCGGTCCGCGGCGGATCGCGGCACCCGGCCCGACCTCGACGACCTTCAGAACGTCGACGAGCTCGCCGATCTGCCGCCTGACCTGAGCCGGCGGGCGGACCTCCGCGTCCACCGTGATCGTGACGCGGGAGACGGCGGGATCCCGCGTCGTTCCCTCGGAGACGGAGTCGAGGGCGAAGCCCCGGCGCGCGAGGAGGGACGTGGTGCGGGCGAGGACGCCCGGCTTGTTCTCGACCAGGACCGCGAGCGTGTGGACGGACATGGCACTTTCCCTTTCTGTCGGCTTCTCTCTGGGGCGCCCGCGCCGCCGGCGAGGCCGGGACGGACTCCACGGGCGGCCACGGCCTCGTCGGGCGGATCCCCCCTGCCCGTGAGTACGTGACCGCCCGTGGGTACGCGCGCCGCCGGCCTGTCGACGGAGGGCTCTCAGCCCCAGGTGACGAGTCGCTTGGGCTGTTCCAGGATCGCGGCGATGTCGGCGAGGAACCGGGAGCCGAGTTCGCCGTCGACGAGGCGGTGGTCGAAGGACAGGGCCAGGGTGGTGACCTGGCGCGGCTTCACCTTGCCCTTGTGGACCCAGGGCTGGAGCTTGATCGCACCGACCGCGAGGATCGCGGACTCGCCCGGGTT